>NZ_JAILGZ010000159.1 GCF_024696245.1 Treponema sp. | reverse complement strand
GGAGAATAAAAAAGCCGGTAAGAGACAGAAAAATTGAACTTTGCATCCATTGGATTAAAAGCACCGTTTGCCCTGGTTTCTTCATCAGTTAAAAGGACATGTTCTCCATTCTCTGCCGGGGATTCAGCATTTTCCCCATTTTCTGCAGGGCTTTCCCCATTTTCTCCCTTATCAGAGCCATCTTCTGTTTTAGAAGCAGGGTCATCATCAAAGTCCCTAAGTCCGCCGGGCCAGTTTTCTGCATTGTAAAAGGTATCCGGATTATCAGGGTCCGTTACCTGCTGATTTACGGCATTTCCCTCTTCATCTTCCGGAGAAAAAGCTGAACCGCTGGTAAAATAAGGGTCATTCTGAACTTTTTCTATGGAAATACCTTCTGCAGAAAGAAAGTGCAGGGTAAAAATACCAGCTGCAGCAAGTATGAGTAACTTTTTTTTTCCAGACTTTTCCACAAAAAAATTCATGCAACTATATTCTAATGTAAGAAATGGCAGAATTCTAAATTTGAAAAAAAAAGAAATGCCCTCCTGAGAAGGCATTTTTAAAGATGAGAAAATTCTTTGGAAAAGTGAATATTAATAAATAAGGAAAACTTAATTAAAAGGAACTTCTTCCCCTAAAGCTTCTTGCCAGGGTAAGACGGTCTGCATATTCAAGGTCGCCGCCTACAGGAAGTCCGGAAGCAAGACGGGTAACAGTAACCCCTAAAGGCTGAAGAAGGCGCTGAATGTAAAGGGCTGTGGTATCCCCTTCTACAGTAGGATTGGTAGCAATAATAACTTCCTTTACACCACCAGTTTTAACACGTTCAGTAAGTTCCCCCATTCTAAGCTGCATTGGGCCGATTCCTTCCAGAGGAGAAATAACACCCCCAAGTACATGAAAAAGACCGTTATATTCATGGGAATTATTGATTGTTGTTACATCCTGAGGCTGCTCTACAACACATATAATGGAAGAATCCCGTGTAGGATCACTGCAAATAGGACAAGGCTGAGTTTCTGTCCAGCTGCCACATATTTTGCAAGGCTGAATTCTTTCTTTTAAAGTTAAAAGCTGGGATGCAAATCTTTTAATAAACTCATCATCTGCCTTTAAAATATGATTAGCTATACGGGAAGCAGATTTTTTTCCGATTCCAGGGAGGCGGGAAAAACTTTCTGTCAGTTCATCTAAAGCGTTCATTGAAGTCCGCCAAGCATTGGTCCAAGCTGACTCTTTAAGCTTTCCTGCATTTTTTCCATGGCATTATGATGAGCAGCTTTTATAAGATCCTGAAGCATGGCAACATCCCTGTTATCAACACAAATAGGATCAAGTTTAATGTCCATAAGTTCAAATTTTCCATTAAGGGTAACCTGAACCATATTACCGCCGGAACTTCCAGTTACTTCTACCTTGGAAATCTCTTCCTGAGCTTTTTTTAACTGTTCCTGCATTCCGGCAAGATTCTTCATCATTGAAAAAGGATTCATAATTTCTCCATAAAATAAACTAAGCTTTAAAAAATACTGTTTAAGTATCAGTAACCAATAACAGTTCCCTTAAACATATCCCTAAGGATTCTTACCTTTTCCGGAAGTTCCCTTTTTGCTTCTTCTTCTTTTTTTTCTACAAATTCAACTGCAAACTTCAGGTTTGAACCATAAGCCGAAGATAAATAAGCAGCTATTTTTTGCGAAGCCTGCCTTAACTGAATCTGTTCATAGGCATTTTCTACCTGACAGTTTACAAAATCACCGTTTTTCTGCCAGTTTACAGTCTGCATTATGGAACTTGCCAGCATAGCATCATTTATGGAAAACTCTGCTATCATGGCTTCCTTAACCTTATCTATTGAACTGGTATCAATATTTACCGCAGCTGATACAGGCTGAACTTTTTGAGGTTCATTTTCTGCCTGAAGTGGTTCTTTTGCCTCTGTTACATTCCCCAAATCTGACTGAGGAAGTGCTTCCGGCTGAATTTCTAATTGAACTTCTGCCGGTCCCTCTGGAGCAGACTGCCACTCATCGCCGTCATAGGATTCTTCTGCTGACTTATTTAACGGCGGTTCAGCTCCGCCATTAAGAAAAGGGTGCGCCCCCTGCCCCGGTTCACTTGTCAGGGCCGAAAAAACCGGCATTCCTCCAGGAACATTCCCTGCCCTTGCTGCCCCCTGCTGAGGAACAGACTGCTGATTTTGAACAGGACTTCCATCTGAATAAGTCTGAATCTTTCTTGGATAAGCTGCTGTATCAAGAAGAGGCTTTACGGCATCAACTGCCTTTTTAACCTCAGATGCAGAAACGTATTCCTTAAGCCAGCAGAGCCTGCTTAAAGCAAGTTCAAATTCATAGCGGGAATTAAGGGAATAACGGATATCCCTGTATAAATTAAGAAAAATGCTTAATGCCCTTTCTATCTGAACTGAAGACCAGGCATTTAATACTTCTTCCGCAAAACGCTCAGGGCTTTGTCCAAGAAGAGCTTCTTTTTTAACACCGTTCTTTATTAATAGAAGAGAACGTAAATAATCTGTACAGTTGGAAATAAGCTGTTCAATACTTACTCCGTTCTGAAGATATTCATCAAGTTTAAGAAGGGCTGTCTGACTGTCTCCATTTACGCAAAGGGTAAAAAGTTCATTAAGACGGTCTACACCAACAAGGCCCAGCTTGTCACGGATTTTTTCGTAGGTAATTTCTCCATCACTAAAAGCAGCTACCTGATCAAAAAGAGTGTAACTGTCGCGCATGGAACCACCAGCTTCACGGGCAATCCAGTAAAGGGCTTCGTCCTGAGCCTTAATGCCAAGCTCGGCAGCAGCAGCAGCAAGCTGTTCCTTAACCTTTTCTACAGGAACAAGCCTAAAGTTAAACTGCTGACAGCGGCTTTTAATAGTAGCCGGAACCTTCTGAAGTTCAGTTGTTGCAAAAATGAATATTACGTATGGCGGCGGCTCTTCTATAGTTTTAAGAAGGGCATTGAATGCCGAAGTAGAGAGCATATGAACTTCATCGATAATATAAATCTTATAGCGACAGCTGTTAGGAGGAAAAAGAACTTCATCCTTAATCTGGCGGACATCATTAACACTGGTATTTGAAGCACCGTCTATTTCTATAACATCAAGAGATGAGCCGGCAGTTATTTCCTTACAGGCAGGACACTCTCCACAAGGAGAAGCTGTTGGTCCCTTTGCACAGTTAAGGGCCTTTGCAAGAATACGGGCAGTAGAAGTCTTACCACAACCCCTAGGTCCCGAAAATAAATAAGCATGTGCAATTTTACCAGACTGAATGGAATTCCTAAAAGTCTGAGCCACAAACTCCTGCCCAACAAGATCCTCAAACCGCTGAGGACGCCTTCTGGTTGCTGTTACTTCATAAGCCATAGTGCAGAGAATACCATAAATAATGTTATTTAACAAGAAAGTATAGATGTTTGATTAGATAGGACAGCAACCAGAAGGCGTGCTGTAATCAGCGCCAGGGAGGGCGCGTCCCGAGCTTAGAAATTAATAAACCGTAAGTTTTACGCAGTAAAACTTACGGACCATGTGAACCATGCAGCGCTGATAATCAGTTTTTGGGAAGGCGGCCGTTATCGCCTCTTTGATTCCTGTAAGCCCGTCAGCACAGATAATCATAATATCCTGCACTCCACAGGAATATACAGCGTTTTTCTGTCTATGGAAGCGATGCATTTCTTACTTTCATTTTTACCCTAAAATCATATTCTTAGTATCTATTACAAGTTTAATAAAAGCTTTTGTCTGATCGTCTTCAGTATGCTCAAAATCAAGTATAAAACCTTCAGTTCGCAGCTTATACCTTTCAAGTTCTGTTTTTTCAAATTCTGTTTTAACCGGAATAATTGTATTTACTTGAGCTTTTTTTCTTATATGCTTTTCCAAAACCTTCCCAAATCTTGATCATTTGGTCAGCTTCTGACTTGAACAACCTGTAATTCATATCTCCTGGCAAAATAGTTCTAATAAACTCTTCAGCAAGACTTAACTGTGCTAATATAGCCAAATTATCCTCCTTATAAAGCTCCGCGTTCAGAGGCGGTGCAGAAAGCATCTCCTTTTATTGAGGATTTATTACAAGTTTGTCTATTATCTCTTCATATTGAAGAACATAAAAAGCTCCAAGGGAGGCTCCAATTAACAAATCAACTTTTTCACTCTTACAATAGTCCCTGATAAGACACTGAGTTTTTTTACATCAGTGTGCAAATCTGGAAAAGGTATTGAATGAATGTTCCATTTTTTGAGAGTCTTTTTTAGCGTTTCAAAAGTTCCGCACTTTGGATTTCCCATAAAGCCGTGAATGTACAAAGCGTTTTTCTTCATAATTATTTCTCTATATAATCGCGTAATGTTCCCCGACTAGGATCTCTTAATCTTTCCAATGCTTTTTTTTCTATTTCTTCTATTCTTTCAGCAGCGTCTTTCTTCAACTGTTCATATTCTTCCGGAGTCATGTTCTTTACAAAATCAGGAACATTTGTCATCCTTAATATCTCTTCATCTTTATTTGTTCTGTTCTCTGCCATAAATTTTACCTCTATATAATAAATACACGAAAGGTGTTTTTTTTAAGTAAAATTCTTTAAAAAAATGCAAATTTTTTACTGTCTGCTTTTTATGATTCCATAAGTTGATACAGCATAAATCAAAAGTAGAATTCCGTTGATAATTACATAGAGAGCAAGTTTTACAGCCGTAAAAGCAAACACAAGATTGCAGATTAAAAAAAGGACAAAAAAGATTGACGACAAAGCCTGTATGTTTATTCCTCCAGTTCTTCCTTTGGTTGAGATTCCAAATATTCCTGCCAAAGTAAGTGCAGAAGTGATTCCTGCCAACATGCCCGCAGGATTCATTCCGAGCCCGCCGCCAAGATTAAGATTGCCGGCACCATTTGCGCCTATTTGTCCGAATACCTTTGCACCTTCAACGCCGACCTCTGCCTGCTTTTCAAACTGGAACGCAGAAAGATTTGCCGACTCATTCTGAAGTCTTTGAGCCTGAGCCATACCCTCACGCTGAATGCGTAAGGGTTCTTCAATTTTTTCCATCAAAATAAAACAGAAATTACATCAACTGTAACTTCTGACAGAAATAAAGTTCCATCTTGTGCAGCTGTAAGTACTGCGTTATCAGCGAAACTTAATGTTAGTGCAAGAGCTTCAGGAATCACTGATAGTAACAAAACTGATGATGATTCTATTCCGTCAGTTTAAGTAATGATACAAATGGACTTTGTGCTGTAAGACTTACAGAAATGTCAACTGGTAACACACAATATAAAAGTAGTAATTTTTCTATGGGTACGCTAATAAATCAACAAGACGCTTTTGTATTTGAAATTACAGCATCAACAAATTATATGATTGAAGCTTGGTATTATAATAGCAGTAGTGACAAACTTATTCCTGCAGCTGTAAAGTATGTTTAAAATAAAGAGGACTACTAAAAAGCAGTCCTCTCTTTTAATCATCTTATTTCTACTTCTGCAGTACTGCCCAACCCCAAACCCTAAACTTTATTTCAACATCTTCGTTTCCAATTACTACCGAAGTTATATTACCTTCATAGTGTATTATACCTTCATGAGTTGAACTGTCTATAGGTTCAAGTGCTATTTGTTCTGTTTCTAGTGTTAAGTATATAACTTTTGGCAATTCTACTTCAGTACCTTCTTTCAGGTTTTTATAATCAGGTGAACTGTTCAAAAGATCTGCAAGTGGTTGCTGTTCAGGAATTTCTTTAATAAAAGTAATTGAATAAGTTGGTTCTTCAGGTGTCTCTTCTACTGGATTATCAGTAGGAGTTTCACAAGAGAACATCACAAAACCAATAACCAAAATACTTAAAATTTTCAAAATCTTATTCATTCGAATCTCCTAAATTATTTAATACTTTTCTCTGCTGAATGATTCTACATCATCACACTAAAATTCCCTTGGGACGCTTTCCTAAAAATCTTGGGAAAATTTCCCAAACAAAAACGGGACTTTTGGTGTATACTTGATAATAAATACGCAAAAGGTGTTTTTTTTATGAAAAAATTTTGCATTTTTTTTGTTTTTTTAAACAATTTACTATTCATCGATATAGTTTTCTTTTCCAATTGACTATTTCCCATTCAGCAAGAGATTGACTACCTGCTTTTTTTCTTATTTTATCAATAATACTTTTATATTCATTCTTATCTTCTATCTGAGTCCAGTTACAGTCTTTTATTCCTGCATTTTGAAGATTGATTCTGTCAACAGGCAAGAGCGGTGGCTGCTCTTTTATTAAACCTATACACCAATAGTATTTACACATCATGTTCAGTAGCTTCTGACAAGTTCCGAAATTCAACGCATTTCCCAATTCTTTAGTTTTCGCCTGAAGTTTTTCAATGTTCGTAATATGTTCTTCTTCTCTTACTTTTCTTTTGCCATAATCTTTTAACAGCTCATTTTCCAAAAATGCTTTTATCTGCATTTTAAAATCTGCTTTCCCAATAGGATTTTTCCAAATCTTATTATGTTGAGATGCGGCATCCCAGGAAAGAATAAAAAATTCAGTTTTTAAAAATTCTGATTGTGCTTCATTCATGTCTACTTTCATGCCTGTTGTTTGATTTACTGTGTTCATTCATTTTTCTCCACCATCATTCTACGTCAAGAGGTCAAAATTCCTTTGGGACGCTTTCCTAAAATTCTTGGGAAAATTTCCCAAAAATAAAATTGCGATTTGTTGTATACTGACACTCATGACTAAAAAGCAAGCTGCCGGCTCTGGATTTAAAATAAAGGCCCTCTTTAAAATTGAGTTTATTTTCATTTATATTGCCGTCCTGAA
>NZ_JAILGZ010000134.1 GCF_024696245.1 Treponema sp. | reverse complement strand
ATTTCTTCCCCACCTTCTTCGTAAACATAGCAGGGAATAAGGCCTTCTTTTTCTGAACAGGCATTGCACCATACAACGGCGTCATACCAGTTAATCATTGTTACAGGCTGGTACATATTTGACTGCCCCGGGATTTTACCCCTTAAGCCCTCAGAACCCGCCTGTCCCGGATTCTGAAAGAAATAACCGTTTTTTTCTGCCCACATGCGTACTTCATACCAGTATTTATAGGTAACTTCAGTACGGGACATATAAAAAGGCTCAACATGGCGCTTGGCTGTATAAGTCTGAGCACCTTCTCCTATTAAATAGTCACCACCACTAAGGAGTACAAACTGTCCATCCTTAAAGTTTTCGTCTGCAAAAGCAAAGGCCGATGTGAGTAAAGCCAGAAATACCAGAATCTTTTTCATCTTTTTTTCTCCGCAAGTTTGTCCTGCTTTTTTATAAAACGGCGCTGCTTTCTGTTTGCCCTGCGCTGTTTTATGGAAACACGGCGGGATTTTTCTTCAAAGGAATTAATCTTCCTTTTCATAAAGAAGAACCAGCCCCATAAAGAAGTAAGTACGGAAATACCAAATACTGCAATTGCCCCGGTCCACTTATAGCCTGTACCTGAACCCCATGGAAGTGGTACGTTTGCACCAAAGAAACTTGTTACAAGGGTAGGAAGCATAAGCACAAGGTTCCATGCAGTCATGGTTTTCATAACGATATTAAGGTTATTGCTTAAAACAGTGGCAAAGGAATCGTTCATGGTAGACATAATGTTTGTATAGGTGTCCGCCATTTCCATAGCCTGTCTGTTATCAATTTCTACGTCATCAAGCCAGTCCTGGTCTTCTTCGTCAAGCTTAAGAATCTTAGTCTTACGCATCTTTTCAAGAAGCATCTGGTTTGTTTTAAGTGAAGTTGTAAAATATACCAGGGATTTCTGAATATTAAGAAGCTGAATCAGCTCCCTGTTTTGTACAGACCTGAGCATTTCCTGCTGAATGGTAGTAGCCCTGCGGTTAAGTTCCTTAAGGTAACGGAGGAACATTAAGTCTGCACGGGCCATAAACCTGATTGTAAAGGCCGGAAAGTCGTTAAGGGACAGATCTTTAATACGATTGGCTGCAAAATCCTTAAGAACTTCGCAGTTAGTCCAGCAAATGGTTATAAAAAACTGTCCTGTAGTAATAATACCAAGAGGAGCCGTAAAGTAACTTACATCATCACTGGGATTAAAAACAGGAAGCTTAATAATCGTAAGGTTATAGTTATAGTCTTCGTTTTTTTCTACACGGGAAAGTTCATCCGGGTCAAGAATATCAAGCATGTTTTCCGGATCAATATTGAACTTTTCTTCAAGGATTTTTATTTCATCCCTTGTAACAGAGCGGGCATCTACCCATGTCTTTTCTTCTGAATTCAGCTTTCCTTCTTCTTTCTGAACAAGTTTTCCATTTTCCTGCTGCCAGAATGTAATCATAACCCCACCTCAAAATCATGCCGGAAGATTCTTTACAAGCTTAACCATATAAAGCTCAATATAGTGCTTTAAGGCCGGATGATTCTTTATCTGCATCATACTTGGCGAACTGACAAGGGATTCTGCAAGACTTTTTATTCGGTCATATGTAAAAGCCTCTGATCTTAAAGAACGAAGGGTTTTTCTAAGATAGTCACGGATAAGATTATTTACGTCTTCCGTAAGATTATCATGATTACGCTTACCAATACGGTCATTCCATTCACCAACAAAGCTTTCCAGCTCGCGGTCAAGGGTACTTTCTGCCGGTACCAGTATTTTTTCTACATCCGAAGCTGCCTTACGTAATTCACGCTTACGGGATTTTTTAGGGTCAAAACTGTCTGCCGTATCAAGTTTACGGACTTTTTCTGTTTCTACAGCCCTTTCTTCATCTGTAAGGGTACGGGTAGCTGTCTTCTGAGGAGCCTTTTTTACTGTTTTTTTAGCAGCAGGCTTTTTTGTAAGAAGCTTCATAATCCATGAAATAACAGGAACCCCATACCAGAAAGGAAGCTTGATTCTGGCATCTGCATATATTTCTGCACGGCTGAGCATAAGCATTTCGCTGAATGGCACCAGCATACCGTCACGGTAAAGGGCAACCCTGCCCGGAGTACGATCATCAAAGGCAATTACAGAAAGGAAAGTAGAATTGAGCAAACCATAAAGAATTGGCTCACAGCTGCTTAATTCCCTTTCAAGGCAACGTTCAAAAGCTGCAGTTTCCTTCATTTCCGGAAGGGTTTCAAAATCCAGCAGCACCTTGTACCACTGTTTAACAAGACTTTCCCTTATAAGAACACGGGCATCATTGGTAAGCCTGATAATAAGAGGCATTACCTTTTCCTTACAGATAAAATAGCCTTCATCTTCTGAAACCTTAAAGATAAGAAGGTTTGGAAGTTCATTAGCCTGGGCATCTGTAGTAAGAAAATCAAGATGAGCCTTAAGTTCGTCTTCTTTATACTGACCAAGAAGAAGAACACCTGTAGGGTCCTTCATCTTAAGGATATCTGCCATTGAATGGTAATAAGGCGGATTTTTAAGAAGCCTGTCCAAAAGCTCAAAAGCTTCGTTTTTTACCTGACGTTCAGAAGCCTTTGACTTGTAATAGGAAGTTGCAATTTCTGCTATGGCAACAGCCTGAAGGATATTCATGTCTTCAGGAGTAAAATCCTTAAGTTTTGTATAGTCCTGTTTAATAAAATAAAAGAGCTGACTCCAGTAATAGAAGGTTTCTCCTGTATCTTTAATAACATCAAGGGCAGCTTCCGGCTTTGTTACAAACTGAGTAAAGAAACTCTTAATTGAAAGCTCTTTTCCAGGATTGGAAATAGAAAGCTTCTTAAGAAAATAGTCATGGGATTCACCCTTGGCAAGAAGATGCTGAAGCTTGGCCAGGGCTGAACTTATAAGAACCTGTACTGAAACATTTGAAGGAAAGAGTATGGAAGGCACACCCTTATCAAAAACCAGTGTATAAAGAATCCTGTCACTAAGTTCCTGTTTATCAAGAAGTTCATAAATTGTATCCAGGGCAGAAACCTGGGTAAGTATGGATGTAGGACAGTTTTTAGGAATATCTGAATAAATTGGATAAGGCACAGTTACCGTAGTTTCTATAGAGCGGTAAATGGCTGCATAATGTTCAACAAGATACGGAACTACAAGAATATGATCCTTATTGTGAATTGATGTAATTACAGCCTGCTTCTGGCCCACAAGATGCTGAATCTCTTCATCAAGAGTCTCCAGATAGGAAGCCCCGCAATAAACAACCAGGTCTGCATTTTCAGACATATGATGCTGGGCATAACGATGAATGTAATCCGCAAACTCATTATATTCAACAAATGGAGATTTCTGTTTAGATGTATAATACTTTAATAAAGTCAGAATATTCGCAGTTGTAGCCATAGGATTTATTATACATGAATTTTCCCATGGTGACTAGGTTTGAGGCAACAGGTCTAAAGAAAGAAGAATAAAAAAAAAGACTGTCTCACAAATATAAGACAGTCATTAAAAAAAACTAAAATCAAACTGAATCTTTAAGAAGGGATCCGAAGTTTTTAAGGTAATCAACAAAGCTTATGTAAGCAAGAAGAACACATACCGCAAAGAAACCGTATCCTGTATATCTTGCATATCTCATTACGTCATCACCATATTTACCAAGAAGCCTTACTAAATCAAGACGGTACATACCTTCCTGAGCAAGGGCAACAAAACAGCTTACTACATAAAAAACGGTCTTAAGTTTACCACCCTTTCTGGCAGCAATTGCTGTTCCCTTTTTTGCAGCAACCATTCTAAGGAAGTTCTGGCCAAATTCACGATAAAAAATCAGTACGTAAAAAATTACCGGCATGTAACCAGAAAAAACAAAGCAGGTAAACATAGACATATGAAGAAAAACATCTGCAAAAGGATCAAACATTTTTCCAAAATCGCTTACTTCGTTATTTTTACGGGCATAATTACCATCAAAGTAGTCTGTAAGTTCAGAAAGTGCAAGAAGGGGAATCATCAGGCATACAGAAATAATCGATAAAAGACTACCATCCTTTGCCCCCAGCCATTCCGGACAAAAATATATAAAGAAAAGCACAGGCGCAGAAATAAGTCTGGCCAAGGTAAATTTATTCGATGTCTTCATATCTTTTATTATACCGATTTTCCCCATTCAATTACAATACAAAGACTCAATTAAAACCTATGTGAAATTTCTTTGAATCCTGAACCACACTTACAGCAGACTTAATGATACAGTCCGGAAGAAGTTTTGCAGCAAGAGTAAGGGCATGCTCTACTACCCCGTGAGAATCAGCTACTCCCTGCAGGGTAATGATTTTACCGCTTTCATCTACATCTGCATGGAAGTAATTAATATTTACCCCGTATTCAAATATAAGGGTATTAACCAGTCTCTGAGTCTTAAGAAGATTCCTGCACATAGAAGAACCCTCTTCGTTCATACGCTCAGTAACATGGCTTTTTACAAGTTCTTCCACAATTGATGTTACAGTTGGAATAGAAAGAATACCTGTGTTTACCGTAAGAAGGAAGTTTCTGGGATCATCATTATCTACGTCAAAGAAGCTTTTATGAAACCCCTTTCTGTTATTATCACTTTCCGTAATACGGGCAAGGGCCTGTTTTTCATCAAAGCCAAACTCCTCCTGCAAACGGTTTATCCTTACGCTGTTATCTGCATAAAACTTAAGGGGAACAAGGGAAGGCAGTCTCTGAAGGATTACAAAGGCGCCCCTTCCAATAAGAATGACATTTCCCTGGGAAGCTGCATCAAGAACAGCTACCTGAAGATAATTAAGGTATTCATCCCTGTCTTTTGTAAGGTTTGCAAAAAAACCGGGCTTACGTTCATCATATTTTGGAAGCTTTTTTTCCGGAAAACCAAGCTCTACTATCTTTTTTTCTATGGTTTTGCGGTCAATAAATTTGTAATTAAGGCGTTCTGCAAGGGCAATAGCAATCTCATCACCTCTTGCGGCAATCTGTCTTGTAATAGTAATAACTGCCATAGTTTTCCTCCTTTTATTTATGTATACTTAAATTATAATATGTAAAAATGATTTGTCAAAATTCAAGGAGAATCTATTATGGCAGACGAAAATCTTATATGGACAGAATGTGACAGAAGGGAAGTTTACAAAACTCCTGTTTTTACTGTTACAGAAAGGGACAGTAAAGGGCCGGACGGTCAAAAAGGTACATTTATTGTAAACGAAGCCAATGACTGGGTTGTAGTAATCCCTGAACATAATGACAGTTTTCTTATGGTAAAGCAGTGGCGTCACGGAGAAAAAGCTTTAAGTATAGAGTTTCCCGGAGGAGTTATAGAAAAAGGTGAAGATCCGGCAATAGCCGCAGCAAGGGAGCTTAAGGAAGAAACCGGTGCAGAGGCCGGCAGTCTCATTCACCTGGGAAGCCTTAACCCAAACCCTGCCCTCTTTTCTAATCACGTACATATTTACCTGGCAAGAGACCTGACTTTTTCTAATAAGCAGGAGCTTGATAAAGATGAATTTGTAAGTTACAGGGAAGTTACTAAGGAAGAAGTCTTTAAAAATCTGGCTTCTCCACTATACCAGCATGCCCTTATGACAGCTGCAGCAGGACTTTACCTGATATACACAAAGACTGAATAAAAAAGGCAAAAAAAAGCCTGTCTGCATTCACTTTTAGAAAAGCAGACAGGCTCTTTTATTTTAAACCAGATTAAAATTATTTAGCTGGTTTGTATGGTTCGTATTCAACATCCGGGCTGTAAACACCATCACGATATTCACCAGTAATAGAAGGGATTTCCATCTTCATACCTGGAAGAATAAGGTTTGGATCACTTGGCTTAGGAAGCTTTGATTTGTTTGCTTCGTAAAGGTTTTCCCAGAGGAAGGGGTTGTTGTAAACATAAGGACGGCCTGAAATATTCCAGAAACAGTCTTTATCTGTTGCCCATGGGCGAACGATGTAATACTTAGGAAGTGGTGTAATTTCGTAGATTTCTGCAAGTGTTTCAAGAACAGTCTTTGCAAGTCTTTCTGCACCTTCATAATCTTCTGCTGTATAAGCACCTTCTGCCTGTCCGTAAGCCTTTACTGCAGCTTCGTAGGCAATAGGAAAGTTAACGTCACCATGAATCTTTTCTACATAGGCAATCTTTTCCTGTGCAGCCTTCATAGCCTTGTCAGCATTATCCTTTGCAAGCATGTGGCGGATATATTCTTCAGAAAGAGCAGCATTTTCTTCTGCTTTCTTTGCATATTCTTCTGAAAGGGCATATTCACCTGCATCAAGAGCTCTCTGAGCCTTAACTGTGTATTCCTTTGCAAGTTTCTGATATGTATTGTTTTTGTAGCTGGCAGCAAATACTGCAGAAACAGTAAGAGCAGCGGCAAGAATCAAAGCAAACTTTTTCATTATTCAGCCTCCTCAGCAGGTTCTGCAATATCTGAACTAACTTCTACGCTTGAGTTTTCTGCAGCAGTAAAGTCATCGGCTTCAAGAAGCTGGGCATTTTCATCTTCAATACCCTCTACTTCACCATCACCAAGAGGATGCTGAGCATCTGCTTCTATAGCTACGTTTTCACTTTCCTGAACTCTGGCTTTAGCAGCTTCAATAGCAGCCTGAGCCTTGGCACGCTTGTCAGCTATATCGTTATAAAGACCGTTAAAGCTGTCCTTTGCCTTTGTGTAGTTTGTAAGGGCACCTTCCGGATTACCTGTTACGTAATTAGAATCACCGTCCTTAAAATTCTTAACGGCAGCATCATAATCAGTTTTACGGCTAACAGAAGCCTTTACACTGTCTGCAAGTTTCTTTGCTTCATAAGCAGCTGTTCTTTCTTCTTTTGCAAGAGCCTTGAAAGCTGAATCAAGAACTGCATCAAAAGATTCGTCTGCAGACTGTGCCTGCTTAAGACGGTTTGCTCCAGGAAGAAGGTTTGATTCAGGTTTGCTTAAATCTGCAAGAGTTTTTGCACCTCCATCATAGGCAGCCTTGTTATATTTTGAATAATCAAGGGAATCGATTCTGTCTTTTTTAGCCTTAGCCTTTGCATATGCTTCAAGGGCAAGGTATCTGTTATTCAAATCAAGAAGAACATCCGACATATCACCTGCATCACTTTCTGCAAGTGCTTTCTGAGCTTCAAGAATAGCATCAGCAGCTGCAAGACCTGCAGCATCTGCATCTTCTGCTCCGGCTGCAATGGCAGCTTTTCTTGATTCCTCTACTTTTGCAAGAAGTTCTTTATTGGCATCTGAATAATCTCCAGATGGTTCTTCCACAGCAGGTTCTTCAACAACAGGCTCAACTGGGGCAGCTTCTGGCTCCGGTGTAGATCCGCAGGAAATAAATGCCATTGCGGAAACCGTGATTGCACACAAAGCCAACATTCTGACTTTTTTCATAATTCCTCCATAAAAACTGAATCCCTTAAGGGGGTCCAGAACTTTCTACCGAATTAGTCTATTATATCTTATAGGATACTACATAATAATTTTATGTTCAATAAATTTGCACCTTAGCAAAAGTTGAGTTATATTTCTAGGCAGAAAAAGAAAAAATATCAGGAGATAATTAATATGGAAGGCTCTATAGAAAAAAACATCGTTTCAAGTCTGGGTACTATTTCTGAAGGCAAGGGCGGCTGGAAAACAGAACTTAATCTTGTTTCATGGAATGCCAGGGAACCTAAGTATGACATCCGTTCCTGGTCAGCTGATCACGAAAAAATGAGCAAGGGAATAACCCTTACTAAAGAAGAGCTTATTTCCCTTAAAAATCTTCTTAATTCAATAGCTTTATAAATCGCTGTAATCAGAACAGTAAATGCCTTCCTTTATTATTATTGAATGAAGGAGCATTACCAGTCTGGTATCTTCAAAAGCGGAACCTTCCTGACGGATATTCATATCAGTTGCTGCAAGAAGTGAGATTATGGAAGCAACGGCTCCCTTACTCCAGATTGTAGCAGCTACTTTATAGCGTTCCTGGTTTTTTTTGGAAGCAAAACCTCCAGCTTTTATCTGGGCATCTGTAGGTTTACGGCCGTCTGCAAAAAGCATATTCCAGTTACGCAGCTGACGGAAGCAGTAGGTAAGGCCTGCAATTACTGCAACTGCATTGGATTCCCTGGAAAGACGGATTTTATTTAAGATTTCTACTGCTGTCTCAAAGCGTTCTTTTTTACCCTTTGACTTATCACACATGGATTCAAATAAAGTAAAGGCACTCTCTTCCCTGTTATGGGTAAGGATTTTATCAACATCAGCTGCGCTAATCTGATGACCGGCTTCAAAACAATAGAAGAATCTGGAACATTCACTTTTAAGGCTTTCGGTATTGTTTTCTACCATCTCAAGAATCTGGCTTACAGCATCAGCACTTACGCCAAAACCGTTTTTCTTAAAGTAAGAAATAAGCCACTGTTCCTTGCGGTTTTCAAACATTTCCCAGAAAATCTTTCTGTGTCCGGCAGGAACGGCATTTTCAAGCTTTTTGTCCACAGACATTTCATCAGAAACTAAAATAAGGATATTTCCACTGGCCTGAGCCTGTTTAGCCCATCCGGCAATAAGTTCAATTTCTGCTTTTGTCTTAATGGTTTCTGCATTACGTAAAACTATAAAAAGGGCAGAAGAAAAAAGGCTCTCATTCTGAAGCTGGGCAATTACATCTGCCACACGGACATCGGCTGCAAAATAGCGATATTCATCAAGAGAACCATTTACTTTTCTGGATTCATCACGAATCCCGTTTATAGCATCATTTTTTTCTCCGGCTTCAGGACCGGTAAAAAGATATATTCCAGTTTCAATCATTTTTTACGTATGTTCTGATTATGCTTACAAGTATTCCGTATATAACAACATTCTGACAGAAAACACTCTGGACTTCAGGATTTTCACTTTGCAGGCGGATTCTGAAATCTTCTTCAAAATATTTTCTAAGGCAAACCCTGTTATCATGAACAACAACTGCAATCTGTCCGTTTTCTGCTGATTCACAATATTCAACAACGGCAATATCTCCGGCAAGAATACCGGCACCCTTCATTGAATCATCCTGAACCTTAAAGGCAAAATATTTTTTTTCTGAACGTACAAAAGGTTCCGGGATATTTATATATCCGCTTACATTTTCTTCTGCCAGAACATTCCTTGTAATATCCTTTACTTCTACAAGAGGAACTTTATCAACGAATAAAATATGCTCTTTCTGACGAAGATCCTTAATTATGCGGATTGAACGAGAAACATGCTGAGTCTGTACGATGTAGCCTTTTTTTTGAAGGGCAATTATATGATCCTGTACTGCACGTATAGAAATCTTAAAATGAAGACCGATTTCCCTCACTGTTGGAGAATAGGAATTATCCTCACAAAACTGTGCAATAAAGTCTAAAATTTCCCTCTGGCGCTCAGTAAGCCCCTTCATGCTTAGTCCTCTTCAAATTTTGATTCAAAGAGATTCACAATTGCATCTGCGGCTTCTTTTTCGTCTGCTCCTTCAACTTTAAGTGTAAGTGTTGTGTTGTAACCTGCAGCCATTGTAATGACACCCATAATTGACTTTGCATTTACGCTGGCAGAATCCTTCTCAATAGTAACTTCAGAAGAAAACTGATTTGCAGTCTGTGCAATTAATGCTGCTGGACGGGCATGAATACCTGCACGGTTTTTTACTGTCAACATTTTCTCTACCATAAAACTAAACTCCTGTTTATATCAGTACACGTCATCCGTGCTGCTGTATGCATTTTCTGCGGCACTTGTTTCTATCCATTTAAGAACATTCTGGTTAAAGTCACGGGCTGAATGATAACCCATAGACTTAAGACGCTCGTTCATGGAAGCTGCTTCTATGATAATCGGAAGGTTACGGCCGGTTCTTACAGGTATCTCTATAAGAGGAATCTTAACCCCCAGAAGGTCTATCGTATTTGTATCAGTACCAATACGGTCATACATTTTGTTCTGATCCCAGGTAGCAAGTTTAACTACAAGCTGAACTTCCTTCTGTTCACGAATGGAACCGATTCCGTAAAGCTGGGCAATGTTAATAATACCAAGACCACGGATTTCCATATGGTGACTGATAAATTTGTTTGCACCCTGACCAAGGATTGTATTACCGTTTACACAGCGGATTTCTACGATATCATCTGCAACCAGACGGTGACCGCGTTCAATAAGTTCAAGGGCTGTCTCACTCTTACCTACACCACTGTCGCCGGTTAAAAGAATACCTACACCGTATACTTCTACGAATACACCGTGAAGGGATTTTCTTGGAGCAAATATATTATTGAATACGCGGAAAATACGCTGGGAAAATTCAGAAGATTCAAGGTCAGTCTGAAGAACAGGAGTTCCTGCAATATCTGCCTTGGCTAAAAAAGATTCATCCGGAGAAATGCTGTGACTAAAAATAACACAGGGAATCTTACTTTCCAGAAGCTTATCTATAGTAGAAGTTTTGTTTTCGGAATAAAGTTTATGAAGGTAGGCATATTCACCACGACCAAAAAGCTGAACTCTCTCTTCTGCAAATGCATCAAAAAAGCCTGAAAGCTCAAGACCCGGTCTGTTAATATCAGGAACTGTTATTTCATTGGCAAGGCCACTGCGACCTGCTATACACTTGAGGTTAAGTGAATTATAGCCCTTCAGTTCCATGGAAAGTAAATCCAGAACTGTAAACTTCCTGTTTGCCATAAAAAACAGTATACAAAATGACAGTGTTTATGTCGAGACATTATTTCACTAAGATAAAGCCATGACTGAAAACACCAGACAAAAGCTTAACAGACTTACAAACCTTAAACAGAGGCTAATAAAAGAAAACGTCATCTTTGAAAATGCCATGATTATCAGCAGAATCGTAGAAAACGAAAAAGCCAGTCTTATTTCTGTTTTAAAGGCAAGGGCTAAAAATGCAGGACTTGATTCAGAAACAATAAAGCAGATATTCGGCGAATAAAAATTCGATTTTACTAAAGGAGGCAGGTTAAAATGAAAAAGGAATGGTTTCAGAACGACGACTTCTGGGTAAATTACGGTCCCATTATGTTTGACGAAGCCCACTGGGCAGAAGCTGCAGGAACAGCCGGAGAAATAAAAAAGATTGCAGGATTAAAAAACGGAGATAAAATTCTTGATGCCTGCTGTGCCCTGGGAAGAATCAGTGTTGAACTTGCCCTCCTTAACCTTAATGTAACCGGAGTAGACATTACCCAGCCATTTTTAGACTGTGCCGCCGATACAGCAGAAGATGAAGGAGTAAAACTTAATCTTGTAAACTGTGACATGAGGGAATTTAAAATAGACAGCAAATTTGACTGTGCCATAAACGTTTACAATTCCTTTGGATACTGTGACAGTAAGGAAGATGACTACAAAATAATTTCTTCCATATATGACAGCCTTAAAGAAGGGGGAAGCTTTATTCTGGAATGTATAAGCCGTGAAACTGCCATAAGGTGGTTTACTGAAGGTGAATGGTTTGAAAGAGCCGGAAAAACTGTCCTTACTGAATTTAAGCCTACCGGCGCCTGGGAAGGTTTAAGTTCCAGATGGATTCTTATAGATAAAAATGGCCAGCGTATGGAACACACCTTTATTCAGCGTCTCTACTCTGCTGCAGAATTAAGGGACAAGCTTCTGGAAACAGGATTTTCTTCTGCTGAAGTTTACGGTGGTTTTGATTTAAGCCCCTATGACTACAATGCAAAAACCATGGTTATAGTTGCCAGAAAGTAAAGGAAAAAAAAGCCTTAAAACTTTAATATTTCTTCTGATGTGGCAAAACTTACGTGCAGGGGACTTAAACCGCTTAAAATAAGTTCCGTGGCTTCTTCTTTAGGACGGTCCAGGCCGCTTACACAATCCTTTACGTAAACCGTGTATATTCCCTGGTCAATAAGATTGAGGACCGTACTTAAAACGCAGCATTCTGCTACTACACCTGTAACAAAAACCCGGTCTGCTTTACGGCACTTATCCAGCACTTCAGGAACTGCCAGGGAAGAATAAATGCCTTTTGTATAAAGGGGATATTTTTTTAAGACTTCATCAAAGTCACTTACCATTGCGTTGGCATATTCACTTTGATTTACATCTGCATATTTAACGTTGTAATCTGCCCAGACCCCGGACGCCTTTTTGTCAGCAATAAACCTTGTAAAAAGAACATCAGTAATTTTTCCTGAATCAATGAGCTTTAATATACGGCGGGCACAACCTTCTGTATCAAGACAGGCCCACTTTTGATTTTTAAGGTAGACATTCTGCATGTCTACAACAAGAAGAAGATCTTTCATATTTTTACATCTGTATGTCTATAAGGGCTTCCCTGAGGAATTTGCTTCCTACACGGGCATCAGCCATAAGGTGGGTAAAATTCTCATAGTGTTCCGGAGTACCATACTGTTCTCCAAAAAGGATTTCACTGCCACCATCTGACTTTCTTTCTACATTTAACATCCAGGTCCTGCCAAAGAGGCTAAAATCAAAATTCCGCCTTACTTCAACAAGACTTTTAAATTCATCTTTAGTCATTCTTAGTCCGCTTTGCCTTAAATCTGGCCAAAAGCTTAACTAAAAATGAAGATTTTGTCTCCTCTGCAGAAGAAACATTCATATCTTTTTCTACCTTAAATTTTGCAACTTCTTCGCTCATGTGAACAATACTTTCTGCATTTTCTGTAGAAAGATCATTTACGCTCTTAATTGCATCCGTAAGGGAAGAAACACCTTCCGATATACCGGACATAGAGCCGTTAATCTGAAGTGTTACAGAAGAAAGTTTTTCCATCTGAACAAGAATGTCACGACTGGCTTTATCAATAGATTCAGAAGCAGAACGTACATCTGCAGTTACAGAGTTAATATTGTGCATTGCATCAAGAATCTGGGTACTGCCGGCCTGCTGTTCATCCATTGCACTTTTAATAACAGCTTCCTGTGTACTTACCTTCTGAGTATTTTCAAAGATAACATCAAACTGCTCTTTAAGTTCAGCAGAATCTCCGTTCATTCCCTGAATTACTTCGCGGAAACTTTCAAGAACCTTACTGATTTTTTTACCCTGAGCATTTGAATCTTCGGCAAGCTTACGGATTTCGTCTGCTACTACGGCAAATCCCTTTCCGGCTTCTCCTGCATGGGCTGCTTCAATGGCGGCATTCATGGCAAGAAGGTTTGTCTGGCGGGCAATATTCTGAATAACATTACTTGCTTCAATAAGACCTTCTGAATCTTCTACAACTTTATTTGACATGGAAACAGTCTTTTCAATAGTCTGCTTACCTGATTCAGCAGAAGAAGAAAGTTCCTGAACATTCATCTGGTTCTTTTCAAGAATCTGTGTAACGGAAGCAATATTTGCAACCATTTCTTCTACAGCAGAAGATGACTGGGTAACACTTGCTGCCTGACTGATAATATTTTTGTTAAGTGTAGCAATGCTGGAAACAATTTCGTTAATAGTATCGTTGGTCTGATCAACACTTTCGCTCTGGTTATTTACATCGCCCTTTACATTCTGAATTGTAGTATCAATATCTGCAATTTCATTAGTGGAAGCTTCCATACTGTCAGAAAGTTTTGTACCTACCTGAGTAATTTTCTTTGATTCAGAAATAATGGAACGCATGGAATCAGCAATCTTTGAAATTGTACGGTTAAAGTAAAAACCAAGACGGCCAAGTTCATCCTTAGAAGTATCCGGAAGTGAAACCGTAAGGTCTCCGTCTCCTTCAGAAATATTTTTAAGGACACCAATAAGCTTGTTAAGCGGACGGGAAATACTTACACCTAAAAGAAGGGCTACACCAACAGAAACTACAATAGCTATTGAAATTACAAGAATCAAAAGCTGGAATACAGCCCTTGTAGGAGCATTCATGGTTTTTGTAGATGCTGTCATTACATAATCAAGGGAATAGTAGTTGTTTCCGGAAGGAATAATGCGGATTTCACATTCTTCTCCGTGGAATTTTTCTCTTGTAATACCGTATGCACCCTGCTTGTACTCCTTAAGAATATCAAGTCCAAGGGAAGAAGCTTTTTTAAGTTTAAGTGTATCAGCCCATGCATAAGGATCAAGAACAACATTTGTTTCTTCATCAAGAAGGGTAAGCTTAATTTCGCCCATTGTCTTTTCGTCGCCAAGGATTTCAAAGAAAACCCCAGCATTAAGTTCTACAATAGCAATATTTTCTTCTTCCCCGTCATCAATCATAATTCCGCAGGCAAAAACCAGCATTCCGTTCTGATTAAGGTAAACAGGAGTAAAATAAGGATCACCCATACAGTTAAGGACTGTGTCATACCATTCCTGATTTCTTGCAAAATCATAGCTCATAGTTTCTTCAGGATAAGAAACAACATTACCATCGGAAGTATAAACAGCTGCAGAAGTTACATATTCATTTGAATCAGCAACTGCAGACTCTACTGAAAGGATTAAATCTTCATCGCCAGTATAATTTGCGGCAGCCTGAGCTACTGAATAGGTTGAATGGTAGATACCCTGCATATAGGCATCAATTGTTGAATCTGTAAGTCTGATTGTTGTAGCAAACTTATCTGTAAAAGAATCATCGTTAAGGGGCTTAATGGTTTTGTAAATACTGACCCCAAGGATAATAAGAAGGGCTACGGTTTCAATAACAATTCCAATAACAATTCTGGTTGCAAGTGACTTTTTCTTTTCTTTTTTCACTTTATTAACTTTAACGTTTGTGTCCATGACAAAAATACTCCTATTATTAAACGTCAATAAAAATAATAACACAAAATTATTGATAGTCTATTTTATAAGTAACAAAAAGCAAATTCCATACCAAAAGCCCTTTTTAGAGAAAAAAAACGTAATTTTTTACTCATTTTCTATAAATAATTGAGGTATTTTGCTTTTACCTGCATTTGCATTATAATTGTACAAATAACATTTTCAGAAGCCTTTAAAAAATTTCAATCAGGTTTCAAAAAACTTTTTTTTTACATTTTTCTTAGGAGGAAAAATAATGAAAAAATCTCTTGCAATTGTTCTTGCAGCAGCACTTTACGCAGGAACAGCTTTCTCTCAGACACCGGCTGAAATCGTTAACAAATCTGTTACCCTTACCCCTCCGGACTATTCAGAAACAGTTCTTACCCTTGACCTTCTGGATAAAAATGGCACAGTTACTGAACACAGAACACTTAACCAGTACGGACACAGGAAGAACGGACTTGTTTCAACAGTATTTGACTTCCGCTCACCTGCTGCAGTAAAAGGAACCCGTATCCTTCAGTCAGAAAACAAAAACAAATCTGATGACAAATGGATTTACCTTCCTTCCCTTAAAACAACAAGACGTATTGCAAATACAGAAAAAAAGAAGTCTTTCGTAGGTACTGAATTTACTTACAACGACATGACACTTCGTGAAGCTGAAAACGATGAACATACTTTCATTAACGAAAACGGAAGCTACACAACAAACGGAAAAAGCTATTCTGTATGGGTAATCAAATCCGTACCTGTAAAAGACAAGAACGTTGAATACAGCTACCGCATTCAGTACATCGACAAAGATTCAAACATTCCTCTTCTTATGGAATTCTACAACAAGAAGGATGTAAAGATTAAGGAAGCTATTCTTGAACGCTTTGGTCAGGTAAAAGGTGCTACTGGTAAAACATACTGGCTTCGTCAGAGTCAGCTTGTAAAAAATCTTGAAACAGGAAAACAGACCCGTGTTATCGTAGAAGACTACACATTCGACAAACCAATTTCTGACCGCTACTTTACACAGAACTGGCTTAACACAGGTAAATAAAAACGGTAACCTAAAATTAACTTAAATTAACACATAGTGGAGCTCTAAAATGAAATTTACAAAAAAAGCATTACTAGGATGTGCAGTTCTTGCAACAGCAGGTCTTTCTTTTGCACAGGATTATGATGATTTTGATGCCTTTGCTTCAGATGCACCGGAAACATCATTTACAGCAGGAGGTACTTTTGAAACTACCGCCCGCTCTTATCTTGATGAAGCAGATCACGAAATAGAAGGCCTTGACGACATTTCTACCCTTCACACAGAAGCAGGTGCTACAGGCAAACTTAACCTTACTTATTCAGGAATAAGTTCTGAACTTAATGCAGTAATCAAATTTGATTCAAATTCTTTAGGTGAATATCCGGAAGATATTCTTGATGAATTTACAGCCCGTGCCTTCATGGGTAACCTTATCCTTGAAGCAGGTAAAATGCGTGTTGTATGGGGAAAGGGAGACAAAAATCACGTTGTAGATAATTTTAATGCAAATGACTACACAGACTACATCTTCCCTGATTACCTGGACCGCCGTATTGCAGAACCAATGTTCCGTGCAGTATACGCTACAAACAGCGATGTTAAGTTTGAAGCAATCTGGACTCCTGTAATGACAGCAGACCGTCTTGCTTCCAGCGGAAACTGGCAGCCTAAGGCAAGCAAAGCCCTTACTTCTACAGTAAAATCAACTGCCCTTTCATACCTTGCCAGCGCAACAGAAGCTAAAGTAAACGCAAATCAGCTTGCTACAGAATTTGCAACACTTTACGCAGAATATTCAGCAGGTGATACAAATGCCGGTACTGCACTTACAAGCCTTCTCAGCTCAAACGCTACTACTCTTAGTGCTTACGGTTTTGATGGAAATACAGCTACAGCTGCAGAAGCAATTGAAGCTTATGTAACAGCAGCAGAAACTGCTTACCTTACAGCCCTCAGCAACACTGGTTCACTTACTGACAGCCTTTATCCTGATACATACCAGCTTAAATATGGTCAGGCAGGTCTTCGCACAACATTTACAGCTGGCGGCTTTGATCTTGGATTCAGCTACTACTATGGTCACTACAAGCAGCCATCTGCAAACCTTTCAAAAATGGAAGCTTATGCAACAAAGGTACTTACAGGTTCTGATATTTCTGAATCTGATAAATTCCTTGCTTACGATAAACTCCAGGTATTCGGCATTGAAGGTGCAACAGTTTTTGGACCACTTAACATTCGTTTTGAAGCAGCGTACAACCTTACAGAAGATACCGATGGTGATGATCCTTGGGTTCACAACAACAGCATTGCCTGGGAAGCAGGATTTGACATGGACCTTCCTGTAAGCAACGTAAACTTTAACATTCAGACTGTAGGAAAATACATTCTTAATGGTGACAAAATCAATGATGGTATTTACAAAGCATATGACGTTGACGGTGACGCCAACGACTGCTACACAAACAACAAAATCATCGTAGACATCACAGACAGCTACAGAAACGACAGCATCAAGCTTGACATCAAGGGTGTATGGGGAATCGAAAGAGGCGACGTAGTAGTTATGCCTTCCCTTACATTCGATGTAAGGGATGACATGACACTCTCACTTTCTGGTCTCTACATCTGGTGCAAGGATGAAGACAGTGAATTTGACGGCTGGGAAAACAACAGCTTTGCTCAGGTTGGAATCAAATATCTTTTCTAATTTGACGGCTTAGTTTTTAACGCTTAAACAAAAAAAATGCCTTCTGCAAAATGAAGTGAACCACAAAAGTCACTATCTTATGCAGAAGGCATTCTTATTTTAAAGAAGCTTTATTTAGTCTTCGTAAACATTTTCCTTAATATCAGCACGATAAAGATCAAAATGCTTTTTTGTTACCTTATCAAGGAATTCCTGGGCAAGGTCATATTCATCAACATGATTGCAAGATACCATAAAGTCATTACCTGTTGTTGTGTAGTAAAAACTTCCGATATACATTGCAGAAACACCCTTTGGAACATCTACATTAATGTCAAATGGAAGGTATATAGCAGTATCAATAGAATCAAAGAAGTAATATCTGAATACTGCAGGGAACCTGAGGTTTCTTGTTTTTGAATTTACCTGATAGCGGGCATAAAAAAATTCACCATCACTAAAGAAAACCTTTTTGTTATCATCATCAAAATCTTCAAGATCATCATCAAAATCATCAGGATCTTCCGGAGCAAAAGGAATGTGGTAAGTGCCAGCCTTACCCCTGTCTTCTTCAGCTACCTTACGGGTATCAGCAATAAACTCCATATCTTCTTTTGGAGTTACAACAACTCTTCCCACAATAATAACTTCATTTTTCCCAGGATTCTTTACTTTAGGATCATCAGCAAATAAAGAAGCAGAAGCAAAAAGTGAAGCAGCAAGAATAATAAATTTAACTTTCATTTTTTTCTCCATAAATAAAATTAGAAAACTCTAAAAAAAAGCTTATTCGGCTCCAAGTTCTTCTATACGCTTATTAATAGCGTCTTCCCATACTGTACCCTTGTAAAGCTTAAGTGCCCCCTTAAGGTAAGCAGCTTCGCCTTTTGCATCTTTTTTTAATTCATAGCCGTCATTCTCAAAAAGCTCACCAGTTGTAGCATATCCTAAAAAATAGATACCAGGCTTTTTTGGTACATTTACAACTAATGGAACTGTTGCAGGCTGCATTGGATATGTAAGGTCATAATTGTAAACAACAACCGTATTACCAACATAATAACTTCTTTGAAAAACAAGATCTTTCAAAAAGTAAGTTGAACCAGGAGCAACAGGCTTAGAAACAAATACGTTACCATTAACTTTTTCCATGTCTGCAGGATAGTCCGGATCCATCTGAGAAAAAGATATCTTCTGAGCTACGTCAGTTGCCACTATAAATACAACAGAATTTTCTGGTGTTCCAGCAGGTTCCCTGTAATCCTTAAGGTCTTCTTTGTCTACTTTTACTGCAACACAGCTTACAGAAAGCATTGCTGCAAATGTTAAAGCTGCTGCCATTATTTTTCTAATCATTTTAATCCTCTCCTTTATTTATATATTTAGAATGAAATGATTCCATAAACTGTAAGGGCTTTAGCAGTAAAGTTATCAAAGCCATTATCTTCATCAAATTCATCTGTTGAAGTATCCATAAACTCAGTAACATAAGTCTGTTTATAGCCTGCTCCAATACCAAAGTGAACAGAAGAATCTGTCCTGAACATTACCTGAAGACCTGCCTCTGCAGTATAACCGAGAGTACAGATTGAATTACCGTAACCAATAGTTCCTAAGATTTTTCCGTATGGAACAAAACCAAAGCTTCCAGTCTTTACAGGAATACGAAGCACTGCTCCTACACCAACATTATTTAAGTCAAAGCTTTCTATATCGCTTTCAACAGTAAAACGCTGATACATAAAAGACCATCCGGTAAAATCAGAAGAAGCAAAAAGATCCATTCCAAGAGCAAAAGCAAGAGGATCCCCATTAAGGCTGATATCTGCACCTGCGGTTAAAACAAGACTATCCCAGCTGCTTAATTCAGGAGCTGCAAAAGAAAGACCAGATGAAGAGTTCTTATTCTTGTCTTTGTTCTTATTTTTTGAATTAGACTTTGTTTTTACATTGCCGTTTTCGTCTTTTTCATCAAAGCTAAAGCTTTCAATACGCCAGAGACCATGTTCCTTAATCCACTGAGCTGTAAAGGAATCTTCTTCAGAAGCTGTATAAACTACGCTTGCCTTATCTCCGTTTTTTTCTGATTTGCCGCAAGCATACTTAAGTCCGTCATTAGATTCTGAACCGTATTTTTTCCAGAGCTGATATGCACAGGCATAACGGAGACCTTCTGCAGGACTGTAAGCAAAAGCTTCAAGAACAGAAGAACGAATCTTAGAAGAAGCAAAGTGAAGTGTAGCTTCAAAATCTTCCTGACCGCTTTTAGAAGCCCTGTCATAAGAAATGTATTTTACAAGATCATAATATTCAGAGGATGCAAGTGCATCTGAGAATTTTGCTATTCTTGAATCAAGAAGAGCCTTGTCTTCCTGAGCAGAAAGTTTTTTCTGAGCCCTGTCAATCATATCCTTAATAACTGCAGCAGGAATTGCAAAGTTTGTAGAATCTCTCTGATATGCCTTCCAGGTATTAATACCGATTACTTCATAACCGGCTGTTCCTTTAGAAGAAGCAACCATAAGTGGTCCACCGGAATTACCTGCATCAATCTGTGCTGAATGCTGAATGATTGTAGAAATAGAAGGATCAAGAAGTTCCTTAATTCTTGCACTGGCATTAGTAGCAGTACCCTTGCCAAGCTGCCATGCAGGTTCTGAACCTAAACCAGGAAAACCTGCAGACCATACTTCTGCTCCATCAGATATTTTTGATGAAGAAAGTGTAAGGCCTTTCTTAAATGGCTTTGCACCGTTTTTAAAACCAAGGATTGCAATATCGATGTCATCATCTGTTAAAACAACAGTAAGACCTTCGTACTTTGTAACCTTTCCTGTTTCTCCGTCTTCAAACTCTACAGAAGCTGTAGCTGCCTGAGAAACAACGTGACGGTTTGTAACTACATAGTTTGTACCGTCAGAAGTAACAACAATAAAACCTGAACCGAATCCACCTTCAAGATAAGAATCAACATAACCTGCGTAAGTTGAATAACCCTGATCTTTAAGCTCATCACGATAATCTTCAAAATATTTTACATGTTCAGGATAATACTGCTGGCGCACTACACCAACATAAGAACGAATCTGTGCAAATGCAGAACTAGTGACAGCCAGCATTGCAGAAATAAAAAGTGTCTTTAACATTTTTTTCATAGTTATAACCCTTTAACTTAATTTTAAGTTTATAATATTACATAAAAGGGTTATTACTGACAAGAATAATTAAGGGTAAGGGCAAAAAAAAGCCCGGGTAATCTACGGCACAACCGCTGACCAAATACCGTTGCTGGATTCCTCCTCTGGCGGGGTTTTCTGGCAGCCGTTTGCATAGCACCCGGACAATAAAGAAAAGCAAGGGTCCTGCCCCCTTAAAAACTGCAGCCTGATTACTCTGCTGTCTTTTCTAAAAAACTGCACTCATGAAGTAAATCACGAAAGTACAAAAAAAAGGGTCTGTTATTAACAGACCGCTTATACGAGACTGACACGATTCGAACGTGCGACCTCTTCCTCCGCAGGGAAGCGCTCTAATCCAACTGAGCTACAGTCTCAAATTTCCAGCGGAGGCGACAGGAGTCGAACCTGCCCGGCCCTTTCGGAACCGACGGTTTAGCAAACCGTTGTATTAACCGCTCTACAACGCCTCCAAAGTCTTTCTTCCGTTAGACTCAAAAAAAAAGCGGAGCGAGAGGGATTTGAACCCCCGATACCCGTAAGAGTATAACGGTTTTCAAGACCGCCGCGTTCGACCACTCTGCCATCGCTCCGTAAAATGTAGAGTAAATATATAAAATCACAAAAAATATGTCAAGTAGATGTCTTTATTTTTTATAAAAATTCACCTTTTTTTTTGCTTCTCGACAACAGTGCTCTTTAACAGTATTTTATTAGCAGCATATTTATCAGGAGACCAGGTAGCATGAACATTCTTTCCATTTCTAACTTAAAACGCATAGGCAGGGAAAAACCTCTTTTTGAAAACGTAACTTTTGGACTGAATGAAGGAGACAAGGCTGCCCTTATCGGACGTAACGGTACAGGTAAGTCTACCCTCCTGAACACAATAGCAGGTGTTCTTACACCGGATGAAGGAAGCGTAGTCCTTAACAAGGAAGCCGGCATTTCTTTTCTTCCACAGAATCCTTCTTATAATATGGAAGACACCATAAAGGAACACATATTTAAATCCTCCTCCCCTAAACTTGATCTTATAAAAGAATACGAAGACATATGCCGTCTACTGGAAAAAGATTCATCAGATTCAGTTCAGAAAAAATTCAATGAGATAAATGAACAGATGACTCAGAAAGACCTGTGGAACTACGAAGCCCAGGTAAGTTCAATTCTAACAACATTGGGAATAAAGGATCTGGATAAAAAGATGAAGGAACTTTCCGGGGGTATGATAAAAAAAGTTGCCCTTGCCCAGGTTCTTGTAGAAGATACAAAACTCCTTCTTCTTGATGAACCTACAAACCACCTGGACATAACTACAATTCACTGGCTGCAGGATTACCTTGCCCAGACAAAACGTTCCGTGCTTATGGTAACCCATGACCGCTACTTTCTTGATGCTGTCTGCAACCACATATATGAACTGAGCCGCAACAAGGTAAAGCTTTACACTGGCAACTATTCAACCTATCTTGAAAAAAAAGAAACTGAAGCAGAAATAGAAGCTAATACTGAACGCCGCATAGAAAGCGTACTCAGGTTTGAAAGAGACTGGCTTATGAGGGGACCATGTGCCAGGGGAACTAAAGCAAAGGCCCGTATACAAAGAGACCAGGCCCTTATCAATAGAGAAAAGTTTCACGATCCTAAAGGCTTTACTTTTGAAGTTGCAGGCAGAAGGCTGGGTGGAAAAATCCTTGAACTTCACAACATAAGCAAAAGCTTTAATCTGGGAAAGCACACTGTAATAAAGGACTTTAACTACACCTTCAGTAAGGGAGAAAAAATAGGAATCTTTGGAGACAACGGTTCCGGCAAATCTACCCTCCTTAACATAATCACCGGTACAATTGAAGCTGATTCCGGTTATATAGAAAAAGGAGAGAATACCGTAATTGCCTACTACCAGCAGAACCCGACTTTTAAAGACCTTTCCATTACCGTACTTGAGTATGTAAAGGAAGCCGCAGAAGTAATGAAGATGAATGACGGAACTGAACTTTCTGCAGCCCTTTTTCTTGAACAGTTTGGCTTTGAAGGAAAGATTCAGCATTCAATGCTCAATACCTTAAGCGGTGGAGAAAGAAAGAGACTCTTTTTAGTAAGGCTTTTGCTCAGTAATCCTAACTTTCTTATTCTTGACGAACCTACCAACGACTTTGACATTTTTACAATGAATATTCTTGAACAGTTCCTTATGGGATTTAAGGGCTGTCTCTTAATTGTAAGCCATGACCGCTACTTTATGGACAAGGTTGCCGACACCATGTTTATTCTTGAAGGCGACGGTAATATCTCCGGTTTTGCAGGAAAATGTTCAGAGTATATAGAAGTAAGGGAAGAAAATAAGAGACAGGAATTCCTTGAACAGAAAAAAGCAGCTGCAGAAAAAAAAGAAGAAAGCAAGGCTCAGGAAAAGGCCGCCGCCCAGACTCAGGCAAAAAGAAAGCTGACCTTTAAGGAACAGAAGGAATTTTCTGAACTTGAAGAAAGAATTGCCCTACTGGAAGACAGCCTTAAGGAATACGAAGCTGACATGAGCAGTTCCGATTACGAAAAAAGCAAGGCGGCAGGAGACAAATACACCGCTGCCCAGACTGAACTTGAAGCCGCCTATGCCCGCTGGGAAGAACTGGCTGCCCTGGTCTGATAAGCTGCTATAAGCACTGCTATTGAGAAAAAGATAGTAAATATTTAATTTTTTTTTGCCGAAATTTAAAGTATGGCAAAGAATAGTTACAGTCAGCCGGATTTCTGGTCTCAAAAAGCTTTTAGGGAAGGCTATCCGGCCCGCAGTGTTTATAAACTTGAAGAAATAGATAAAAAATTCGGGATGCTTAAAAAAAGCCGTACAGTCCTTGATCTGGGTGCAGCACCTGGAAGCTGGACAACCTGGCTTTTAAGAAACATCGACCCTTCAGGAAAAGTTGTTTCCTGTGACCTTAACCCTCTTGCAAAAAATGTTACCGCAGACAACCTGGTATTCTTTCAGGGAGATTTGCTCAGCGAAGAAATAAGGGAAAAAATCATTGCAGAAGGACCTTACGATCTTGTTGTATGTGACGCAGCTCCACTCACCACCGGTAACAGAACAATTGACACCCTTAGAAGTAAAAGTCTTGTAGAAATGGCAATCTGGTACGCCCAGCAGATGCTTAAAACAGGGGGAAACTTCTGTGTAAAAATCTTTCAGAACGGAGACCAGCAGAAGCTACTTATGAAAATGAGGGAAACCTTTACACAGGCCAAGGGATTTAAACCGGAAGCCTGCAGGGCTGAATCCTTTGAAACCTATTTAATCGGACTTAATAAAAAAGGTGAGTGACATGAAGAAAATTGAACTTTTTAAAAACATGTGCTACAGTAAACGCATTGAATTGAAGTTATATATGAAGAATATTCTTATAAGCGGAGCCTGCACTCTTGGAGCAGCAGCTATTGTTGCAGCAGGTACATTTGCATTTGTAAGCATTAATCATCCTCAGGAAAAAGGTGAAGGCGGTTATGAAAAATCTGCCATTCCTACCCATATAGATACAATTCTTGCCCAGACAGAAGAAATAAGCATTCAGGAACCGGAAGAAGTTTATACAGGACTTGCCTATTTCTCTTACAGAGTAAAGCAGGGAGAAGTAATCAGTAAAATCGCTTCCAGCTTTGGCATTTCGGAAGATACCATTACCAGCGTAAACAATATTACTGCAGCAAGAAGGCTTCAGATAGGACAGTACCTTAAGATTCCTACAATGTCAGGTATCCTTTACACTGTCAGAGGGGATAACGAAACATCTGCTACAATTGCAGAAAAGTTTGAAGTAAGCGCAGAAAAATGTGCAATGGTAAACAATATTACCCAGGACCAGGTTCTTGAAGAAGGAAAAACCCTCTTTGTTCCGGATGCCCTTATGGACAGAATTACAAAGCTTGAAATTAACGGTGACCTTTTCAAAAAGCCCCTTAAAGGCGGATATTACTTTTCTTCACGTTACGGATGGAGAACAAGTCCTTTTGATTCTTCACGCCGTTCCTTCCATTCCGGTATAGATATGGCCTGCAGAACAGGTACACCTATTTATGCTGCTCTTGACGGAAGGGTAACAACTGCAGGCTGGAGTGATATTTACGGAAACTATGTTATCGTAACCCACCATTCAGGCTACAAAACACTTTACGGACACATGAACAGCATTTCCGTTAAAAAAGGTGCTTATGTTACAACTTCTACAGTTCTTGGAAAAGTTGGTTCAACAGGTTTAAGTACAGGTCCACACCTTCACTTTTCTGTATACAAAAACAATCGTACTGTAAACCCGGCTGACCTCTGGTAAAGCTTAGTTAACAGGACTTTCTTTCTACAATATTGACCGGCAGGGTGATTACAAATGCGTTTTCATTCTGGCCGGCATTATCTTTTACAATCAATTCTACTGCACGTTCACCCATAAGATGCTTTTGTACATTCATAGTAGTAAGAGGTGGATATGTGTATCCTGAAAATTCAATATTATCAATACTGATAAGGGCCAGCTTAGAAGGCACATCAATTTTCTTTTCATTAAGATAGCAGAGAACACCAATGGCAACTTCGTCAGAACCACAGACAACTGCCCGGGGTAAAAGTCCTTCTTTATGAAGCTTTTTAATGCAGTCATAACCGCCATCCATATTAAAGGCTTCTCCTGCATAAAAATCTTCTCCCAGACCAAGTTCATGGGCAACCAGCCCTACTCCGGAAACACGTTCGTCGTTTTCTCCAATATAGACAAAGTTTTTATAACCCTTGTTAACCAGATGCATGGCTGCCTTTTTAGCGGCTTCCTGTCTGTCAAAGAGAACACTGCTTAAACCGTCATATTTCCATTCTACACAAACGGTCTTATCTATTCGTTCACGGATTTTTTCTATAATAAGGCGGTCGTCTTCTGTCTTTATAGCCTGATCTATGGCTACAAGAATAAGGGCACCGATTTCTTCCTGACTGATAAGCTTGTTAAAAAGAACAGGATCCTTTAATTCATTAAAGAAACGGATAAACCTGATACTGTACTTGTTTTTATGAGCCTGAGCATGAATACCGGCAATAATCTCTGCATAGTAGGGACGGCGGAAAACATCTGCGTTACAAAGAATTACACCAATGCTTTTGGAAGCAAAAGCCACATCTCCCTGTTTAAGAACCTGAGCTGCCTTATTAGGACGGTAATCAAGTTTTTCTATAGCATCAAGAATACGCTGTCTGGTTTCCGGAGCAACAGCCCTGGATTGATTTCCGCTGATTACATAACTTACCATGCTTCTGGTAACACCGGCTTCTTTTGCAACATCATCCTGAGTAACAGTTCTTCCTGCCATAATAATCACCTTTTATCAACATTCAGTCTACATTTTATCATCACGAGTTGATGTTTTTTATTTTACCACAGTTGGATTATTTTTCAATACGGGTCTTTATTTTAATGGGAATTTTTATGAGGGAAGATCGTGAAAACGGCTCATATATGTAAAAAAGGGTCCAGTAAAGAGGGATGATTACCCCTTTAGTATATATAAAATAGCGTAATAAAAGTATAAAAAAGCGAACTAAGCAATAAAAATGCCGTTAAATTTAAGGCTTTTCCGTTGAATTTGAAAAAACTGACATCTATAATAATACATCACTTTACAAAAAAGACATTTTTGTCATTTTAATGAGGACTTTATGAAACAGGAAGAAACCTTACCAAAAATTCTTCGCAAATCTGCAGAAAAATGGCCGGAAGTATCAGCTCAGCTTTCCCATGATAAAATGGGCGGATACGTAGAAAACAACTACCATGACTTTTTTCAGATGGCTCTGGATTTTGGCGGCGCCCTTGCAGAAATGGGAATTAAAAGAGGAGACAAAATAGGTCTTATTGCAGACAACCGTAAGGAATGGGAACAGGCAGACATGGGTATTCTTGCCATTGGTGCCATTGATGTTCCCCGTGGATGTGATGCTACAGAAAACGACCTTTCCTATATCCTTTCCTTTGCAGAAGTTGAAACTGTAGTTACAGAAAACGAAGCTCAGGTAAAAAAGCTTCTTCGTATTCATGAAAATACTCCTACTGTAAAAACAATCATTTCCTTTGACGAAGTTGATAATTCAGTTGCAGCTCAGTGTAAGGAAGCCGGCATTGAATACTTTACTTTTGAAAACCTTAAGGAGTCAGGCCATAAATGGAGAATTGCCCATCCTGACTATGTAGAAGATGAACTTGAAAAAGGAAGCAAGGACGATCTTGCTACAATTATCTTTACTTCAGGAACAACTGGTACTCCAAAGGGAGTTATGCTTACCCACAAAAACATGATCTGCCAGCTTGATGAAGTAGTAGAAAGAATCTTCCTTAATCCAGGAGAAAGAGCTCTTTGTGTACTCCCTGTATGGCATGCCTTCCAGAGAGCCGTTGAATACGTAATCATGTCCCAGGGGGCAACCCTTTGTTATTCAAAACCAATCGGTTCAATTCTTCTTCAGGATTTACAGAAACTTGATCCATATCTTCTTCCTGCAGTACCACGTGTATGGGAAGCTGTTTATGACGGTATATGGCGCAAAATGCGTAAAACAGGCGGTCTTGTATTTGCAATGTTCCGCTTCTTTGTAAATGTTGCCCTTTTATGGTGTGCAATTGACCGCAAGCTGCGCAGAAAGAACTCCCGCTTTGGAAGAGACTATATAGGCTTCTGGTGGCCTGTTCTTGTATGGCCATGGCTGCTTATCTACCCTCTTAAAATGCTGGGTAACCTCCTTGTATTTAAGAAAGTACGTGCCATGGTAGGTAAAAACTTCCGTGCAGGTATTGCCGGAGGCGGTGCTTACCCTGATGTAATCGACAAGTTCTTCTGGGCAGTAGGTGTAAAAATCGTAGAAGGTTACGGTCTTACAGAGACAGCACCTATTATTTGTGTACGTCCTATAGTTGACCCTATTCTCCGTAACGTAGGTTCTCCTTTAAGGGGAATCCAGGTACGTGTTGTAGATGATGACGGCATTATCCTTGGTAAATGTAAAAAAGGTACCCTTCAGATTAAGGGTGACTGTGTAATGCAGGGTTATTACAAGCGTCCAGACCTTACAGAAAAAGTAATGACTGTAGACGGATGGTTTGATACCGGAGACCTGGCAATGCTTACTGTAAATAACGAAATCCAGCTCAGGGGCCGTAAAAAGGATACCATCGTTCTTATGGGTGGAGAAAACATTGAACCTCTTCCTATAGAAAGCAAGATTAATACTTCACGCTATATTTCTACTTCAGTTGTATTTGGAACAAATGAAAAGCATGAAGACCAGAGATACCTTGTTGCTTTAGTTCTTCCTAACAAAGATGAAATAGAAGACTATGCAGCAGAAAACAAGATTCAGTATTCAAGCTTTGAAGAACTGGCTAATACAGAAACAATTAAAAAGCTTCTGGAACACGAAATTGCAGAACTTATAAGCAGCAAGACAGGCTTTAAGGCTTACGAACGTATTAATAAGATTGCAATTATTACAAAGCCTTTTGAAGTTGGTGTTGAACTTTCTGCAAAACAGGAAATGATGCGTTACCGTGTTGCTGACCTTTATAAGGATAAGCTCCACGATCTTTATGCTGAATCTAAATAATATAAACGAAAGGGGATGACCAATAAGTATTGTCATGCTGAAACACACATTCGTAGCAGGTGCGTGCGAATGTGGCGTAGCAGGTGCGTGCGAATGTGGCGTAGCAGGTGCGTGCGAATGTGGCGTAGCGTTCAGTATGTAAAATATACCCCAAATGGTAGACACATTTAGAAGAAGGGATCCATAAAAGTAGACACTAAAATAAAAGGGAAAATCCCAAATAGTAGACACTTAAAAAATCCAGAAGATATAATGTATCTACACTGGAGGTGCTGCGATG
>NZ_JAILGZ010000047.1 GCF_024696245.1 Treponema sp. | reverse complement strand
TGTAAGGTCATCAGGTCTTTTTGCTCCAAGAAGAACATCAAGACGCTTGGAAATTACATTTGGCAGGTCAAACTGATAGCGGTCCCAGGGATTCATTACTCCAAGAACAGTTTTCTTTCCGGCAGCATTCTGGTCAATTCTCTGAACAAGAGTTGTAAATACGGTGCGCAGATAATCTGTTCTTGCATAAAGAGGCTTGTAGCGGCTGTCGTTTGAAGGCTTCTGAAGAATAGGTGCACTGAATTTGTAGTGAGGCAGGAACCAGTATTTTACCCTCCATAAGAAATTGTTAAGGGTTTCTTTTCCGTACTGGGTGCGGGCATAATCTTTCTGTGAGTAAATTGAATTAACGTAATTCTTAAAGTAGTCACAGTATTTTTTATCAAAAAGATCTTCGTGGTAAGAAGCCCATTCACTTAAGGTAAGGTTAAAGTCATCCGGAAGTTCAGTAAGTTTTTCATCTGCCTTAATGTTAAAGTCAATGTTACGGCAGCCCTGAAGAAATTCCTCGATTATTTTAATAAGTACAACTGTTACCTGCAGAGGGTTTTCCGGGTGAAGCATATTAAAGCCGTCTTCAAATTCAAAGAGGGGCTGAAAGTATGGATACATGTCAGGGTGAGCTTCCAGTGCAGAAAATCCTGCTTTAGGAAAGAGCTGCTCCAGCATTTTAAGGCCGGCATTAACAAGTTCATCCTTTTTACCTGCAACATGGCGGTTTTCTTCCAGCTTTTTCTTGGCTTCTTCCTGAGCTTTCTTTTTATTGTCTTCCGGCTTCTTTTTATTTTTTTCCGGAAGAAGAAGGTCAAACTTAGTATGGTTTACAAACTGAAGAATGTTGGCAATCTGAGCTGTAAAGAATCTTGGGAATTCAACATATTCACTTGTGCACATTCTCATAAGGAGAGGGTACATTCCCTTAATAATCTGATTGTAGATGTAAATCCATTCTGTAATGCCCTGCTTTGCCAGCATCTGCATTTTTGCCTTGTCGGCATCCGGGTAGGCTGTAATATCAGTGTAGATTTCTTTTATAAGGGCCGGAATCTGCTGTTCACCAATGTAATAAATTGTAATAAGTTCATGATAAACTGCACGTACAAAAGGAATAAGCATGGAAACAGTAAGGTTGTCTGCTGCGTTTTCTACGTCTAAGGCCAGTACCTTAATGTCACGCATGGACCATTTTCCGATAGTGCGGAGAAACTTAAACTTTAAATCTGTTTCTGTAGCAATCTTACTCTTGTAGTGATCAGGAGAAAGCTGAATAAAAGTTTTGATGGTACTGATAAAAGCCTGCATGTGTTCAATGTGCTTTTTAACTGTGTACTCACCAAACTTCTTTGTAACTTTTTCCCTGTTTTTCTGAGACATTCTAAAAAGAAAGTTAAAGAGACCAAGGTTAGGCTTGATGTCATATTCAGGATCCATCATAACCCTGTCAATCATTTTAAGATCCCTGGATGTCAGGGCAGGAAGATCTTCTTCTGTCTTTCTTCTTTTAACATTTGTTGTTGTTACGATTTGATTTACGCTTGCCATTTGAGTTCTGTTTGTTGTTGAAGATAATGCACCGCTGGCTGAAGAAATATCAGAAGCACTGTGACCTGTTGCACGGATTACTTCTGTATGATTCTTTCGCCTGGGCATATTTGATGAATCTGGAGCTGATGCCCGTTCCTTTAAGACTTCACCGCCGAGTTTATTTGCCAGGGACTGCGCTTCAAGGGGATCAATCGGACCTATCTTCTGCCTTATTTTATCAATAGTGCCCGGTTCCAGTGTTTTTGATGCCTTGAATTCTGAATCGCTGTTTGCCATATAAACCCCGCTGTAATTTAAAGCCTGATATTATATTTCTGTGAAATACCGTTGAATCCCTTAAAGCTGATTTTTTCTCCGTCACAAGTTGCCAGAGTTCCTTCAAGCTTTCCAAAGATTGTGTTGTAAACGGCTTTCAATAAGAAAATACTTACTCTGTTTATATTATCGGAAGATGGCGTAAAACTTAAGTCAATCATATTTTCTGTATCCTGAATGACCCAGTCTTTTTTTATTCCGAATGGGTGGGTTATTACTACAGGTGGCAGTACAGTAACCTTTCCGTCGTAAAAAAGCATGTTGCCGTTGTAGCGGTCAGGGTTTGCTGCTTCCTGGGAAGTTGATTCAATTCTAAAAAGAACCGGCTTGTCATTGCAGCTGCCGATTCCCGTAATAAATTCACCCTGGTTGTGAACCTTCATGTAGGTGCGGTTAATGTCAAGAAAGCCTAAGCCCTCTGTTTCTGCCATAGTCTGAGGTGCCTGTTTTTTATAGGTAACTGTAATTGACCCCTTAAGGCTGAACCCCGCATTGTATTTTCCTGTGCAGCGTCTCATTGTTGGGGATGGCAGTATGGAAGTAAGTTCTGTTGCAAGATTGTCAGAGAATCTGCCGTTAAGGCTTGCACTTACAGAAGGCCTTACACTGTCTCCCTTTAATTTAAAGTTAAGGGAAATACGTCCGGATTTTCTGTCCCAGCTTATTCGTATATATCTTGTATTCATGTAACAGCCGGTAGCAGCTACGTTCATGTCATGGGGAACAAAACGCTTTCTCGGTCCCATTACTGAATGATATACGAATTTTTTTAGTGTTTTTGCATTCCAGAAAACTACTTCTGCAAAACCGAATATCTTGGCATCAAGAAAATTTACGTGGCCGATATAATCACCTACGCTAAAATAAAGCGAAAGACGGCTTTTTATCCGGAGGTTGCTTAAGAATTTTGGAAAGTGAAAAGAATAGGGATTTTTTACACCCCTTATGTCCAGCCTGTCAGGATGTCCCTTAAAAGTACCAAATACGGGGATTCCGTTTTTTACGAATTTACCAGGCTGCTCTAAAATTTCTCTAGTATACAAAGTCCTCTCCATGTTTGTATAGGAAGATATCTTTGTATTATAGCATAGAAGTGCCTTAGCTGTCATTATTCCCCGCAAAGTGGCCTTTATATAGTAAAAAGTGCCTTATTTTCTATATACACGTGTTGAAATTTTCGGGGCTTCGGTATATGTTGTAGTGTACGTTTATTGCGTTTATTTCCTACTAAGAGGTGTTTTATGGGAACCATTAAATATGATTTTACAGTTGAATCCCTGGGTGAATGTAAGGTTAAGTCACCAATTGAACTTTCTCAGAATTACGGTGACTTCCGTGCTAATTATGTACGTGATTCATCTTTTATTCGTAATAGAGTTAATGTTTTTAATAAAGATGATGAAGAAAATGACCCAAAATCTACATACCTTGAAAAGGCAGGTCCCCGTGAATTTATTTATTTTAACCCTGCTCATGTAACAGCCGGTATTTGTACTTGTGGTGGTCTTTGTCCAGGTCTTAATGATGTTATGCGCGCTGTTGTACGCTGTCTCTGGAACCGCTATGGTGTACGCCGCATTAAGGGTATTAAATTTGGATATCAGGGTTTCTTTGCAGAAAACGGATATGATGTTGTAGACCTTAACCCACGTATCGTTGATGATATTCATAAGATTGGTGGAACTTACCTTGGTACAAGCCGTGGTGGTGGAGACCGTGTAGTTGATATCGTTGATTCAATTGAACGCCTTGGCATCAACATGATGTTTATTATTGGTGGTGACGGTACTCAGCGTGGTTCCCTTGATATTGCAAACGAAATTGAACGCCGTGGTCTTAAAATTGCAGTTGTTGGTATTCCAAAGACTGTAGATAATGACCTTCAGTTTATTGACCGTTCCTTTGGTTTTGAAACTGCAGTACAGAAGGCTACTCAGGCTGTTAATTCCATTCACATGGAAGCTCAGTCACAGATTGGTGGTATTGGTCTTGTAAAACTTATGGGTCGTGAATCAGGATTTATTGCAACAGCAACAGCCCTTGCTTCTCACGAAACAAACTTCTGTCTTATTCCAGAAGTTCCATTTGAACTTGACGGACCAAACGGCTTCCTCCATCACCTGGAAGAACGCCTTGCTAACCGTGGTCATGCAGTAATCGTAGTAGCAGAAGGTGCCGGACAGGAACTTCTTGCAGCTACTAATGCTACAGATGCTTCTGGTAACAAAAAGCTTGCTGATATTGGTGTTTACCTCCGTGATAGAATCAACAAGTATTTCTCAGAAAAGAATATTCCTATTAACCTTAAGTATATCGATCCAGGTTACGAAGTTCGTGCTGCAGTTACTACAGCAAATGACTCTATCTACTGTGAACGTCTTGGTAACAATGCTGTTCATGCAGCAATGGCCGGAAAAACAAAGATTGTAATTGGTCTTGTTCATGACAAGTATGTTCATATTCCAATCAGCATGGCTACACTTCAGAGAAATGTTGTAGACCCAGAAAGCTCACTCTGGAGAGACTGTCTTGATGCTACACTTCAGCCAATCTATATGGTAAACAACATGTCTACTGTTCTTGAAAGACTTAAGAAAGACCGTGCCGATGCAGAAACAAAGGCACTTAAGCGTCTTGAAAAAGTAAATGCAATGAAAAAATAATTTTCTGTAGTTACAGATAAATATCTTTTTATACAGGCTGTACATTTTTGTGCAGCCTTTTTTTATGGGCTCGTGAGCCTGTGAAAATATGTAGCGAAGCGAAATATTTTCATAATAAACCACCCGCTATGCGGGTGAGAGACAAAAGCTTATAGCAAAAAAAAAGCTTTCCTCGAAGGTGTACAATAAGATTGTTCAAGTC
>NZ_JAILGZ010000079.1 GCF_024696245.1 Treponema sp. | reverse complement strand
CAGTGGAATTGCAAGAAGGTACATCCAGCAGATATCATTAACAGCCGCATAAACCGTATCACCACCGGAACGACACAAACCTACAATAAAGAACATGTTAAATGAATTAATCGGATAGAAGAATACCAGAACATAAAGCATCCTCTGGGCAATTTCTATTACATCCGGTCCAACCTTAAAGAAATAGGGAAGAGCCATGGACATAGGAAGAAGACACAAACCTAAGAAAACTGCCGACAAAGGCATAAACCATGCAAAGCGGTGGGCATAGGCTTTTGCAAGATCGTGACTGCCCTCTCCAATTTTATGACCGATAAGAATTCCTGCAGCATTACCAACACCTATAAAGAATACCCAGGTAAGCTGGGAAATGTTTCCTGTAATATTGTAAGCAGCAATTATATCAGTACCGGCATGAGAATAAATTGTATTCTGAATTGTAACACCGAATCCCCAGAGAGATTCATTTATCATAACAGGAAGGGCAACCTTAAAGAAATTTGACAGGGCTCTGCCATCAAAGGAGAAAAGTTCCTTAAGGTTTCCGCAGATATCAAACTTCTTTTTATAAGACCAGAGAATCAGAATTAAAAATTCAATTACCCTGGAAATTACAGTTGCAATGGCAGCACCCTTAACCCCCATCGCAGGAATAAAGCCGCAGCCAAAAATAAAGAGATAATTAAGAAGGGCATTAATTAAAAATGCAATTGCAGTTGTTACAGTAGGAAGAATTACATGATCAGTTGAACGGAAAGCTAACTGAAAAGGAAAACTAACTGCAATAAAAATATAACTTAATCCAACATAGCGCAGGTATTCAATTCCGATGGAAATAACTGCATTATCATCAGAATAAAAATGCATGAGCACAGATGGAAAGAAAACTGCACCTACAGAAAAAATAAAGGCTGCTATAAAAGAAAAAGTCAGCATTATTCCCAGGGTACGCTTTATTCCCTTTAAATCTTTTTTTCCAAAATACTGGGCTATAAAAATAGAACCGCCGGAAGAAACTCCAAACAAAACCATGTTAAGCAAAAAGAAAACCTGGTTACCCAGACCTGTTGCGGCGACTTCGTTTTTACCAAGCTGACCTATCATTATTATGTCCAGCATGTTTACCAGAGTCATAAGCATGTTCTGCAGAATTATTGGAAGAGCAATTTTAAATAGTGAGCTGTAGAATTTTTCTAGTTTCATCATTACTACCTTTTGTATATCAATTTAAATATTAATAAATAACTCCATCCTGTCTTAAAAGCTCAAAGACAGAATCTTTCCCAAGCCAGTGGGCACAACCTGTAAATATAAAAGTAGTTCCGCCTTCATTAAGATACTTTTTTATATCCCCAACCCATTCCTGATTTCTTTCAAGAGTTATTTTGTTCTTAAAATTATCAAACTCCTCAGGAAGCTTTTGATCATCTTCATCTTCTTCTTCAAGCAAAAGATTAAGGTTTTCTATATCATCTGCAAGATACAATTCATAAAGTTCAAGCATAGGATTTATGTTTTTTTCTTTTGCTTCTTTTAACTGATCAAGACTATGCCGTAAATAATTAATCTGAAAATCATAGTCACCATAGGCTAAGAGATTCATCTGTGTTTCAAGCGCATCAAGACCTTCTACAGGTTTTCCCCGCCTTTTTGCCATCTTGTAAAATACCATATCAAGACCGTCTTCAGACTTTAGGCCGCTTTCCTCTGCAAATTTTATGGTAAGGTAATTTTCTACCATCATAGGATTCATTTGTATAAGCCCATTATAGGCAGAATCATCTTTAAGGTAATAATCCAAAGTGGCTTTCTGCTCTTCATTTAAATAATCAGTAACTATTTTTCCATCTTTATTTGGCATTGCCAGCCTTACTGCATAAAAACCTGTCTTTATAAAATCCCGTGAAGAAACTTCTGCAACTATTCTGTCAGATAAGGTAAAAGCTTCCAGGACTTCATCAGAAACAGAAGTCAGCCTTTCGTCTCCGACATGAATAGTTCCCTGAATATAAATTACAGAGGGCTTTCCTTTTTTATCTACACCATCAATCCTCCAGAAAAGCCTCTGGTCTGTTTTAGTTACACATGCTTTCTGTGAAACCGGGACAGATGCACAGGAAGCTAATACAAAAAATAAAGGGATTAAAAAAGATTTAAATATTCTGAATTTCATATTTTCCTCACAAGGAGTTTAACAGAAGGAAAGTTTTTTAGAAAGTAGAAACTATTTTTATTCAGCAGAAAAAAAAAGCCGGTGTTACTGAATGCACTTCAAATAACACCGGCTGTCCTAATCATTCAAAATAATTTTTAGAATGGATTTTCATCAGGATATCTTTCTGATTTTGGCTGATTGTAAGCAACATCAGGAATACCCAGATACTTGAACAGAGTCCAGAGAGCTTTTCCGTGATGTCCAAAAGCAACTGCTCCATGATGTGGATACTGTTTGCCGATAAGAACATGGCGGTAGAAGCGGCCCATTTCTGGAATTGCAAATACACCGATTCCTCCAAAGGAACAGGTTGGTACAGGAAGAATTTCTCCCTGAGCAATATATGCCTGAAGTTTTGTATCTGGTGTTGTCTGAAGACGGAAGAAGGTAATCTGACCTGGAGCAATATCTCCTTCGAGAGTACCACGGGTAAAATCAGGTGTACCACCATCTTCAAGAATACGGTTCTGAATAAGCTGATATTTAACACCAGGCTTTGACTGAGGGTTGAGGCGGCACAATGGAGTGTTTCCACAGTGGAAGGCCATGAATGTATCCTGAAGTGTATAAGGATATGCAAACTTACCCTTGATTTTGTTTTCGTACATATCTGCAGGTACAGAGTTGTTGATATCAAGAAGTGTAACTGGTTCACCAGAAATACATGTACCGATGTATTCAGAGAGAGCACCAAAAATATCAACTTCACATGCAACTGGAATACCACGGCTTCCAAGACGGCTGTTTACATAACAAGGTTCAAATCCGAATTCCTTAGGGAAAGCAGGCCAGCACTTGTCTGCAAGAACAACATACTTACGGCTGCCCTTGTTTTCTTCAATCCAGTCAAGCAAAGTAATTTCAAACTGTGCCATACGTGGAAGAAGATCAGGGAACTGATTACCTGCACCAAGTTCCTTTTCCATATCAGCAACAACTTCCGGAATACGCTTGTCATCTTTATGAGCACGATATGCAACAAGAAGATCAAGTTCTGAGTTTTCCTGAATCTCAACACCAATATCATAAAGTCCTTTAATAGGAGCATTGCAGGCAAAGAAGTCCTGTGGGCGTGGTCCGAATGTTATAATCTTAAGACTCTTAAGACCAATAATTGCACGGGCAACAGGAATAAATTCTTCAATCATCTGTGCAATGTCATCTGAAGTTCCAACTGGATATTCAGGAATAATTCCAGGAATCTTGCGGAGATTAAGATTGTAAGAGCAGTTAAGCATACCACAGTAAGCATCACCACGTCCGTTAATCAAATCTTTATCTGTCTCTTCTGCAGCAGCCACAAACATACAAGGTCCGTCAAAGTACTGGGCAATTTCTGTCTCCGGAGTTTCAGGACCAAAGTTTCCAAGGAAAACTACAAGTGCATTACAACCAGCTGACTTAACCTCTTCAACAGCCTTAAGCATATCACATTCGTTTTCTACAGTAGTCTTAGCCTCATAAAGTTCACCCTTACCGTTAAAAACCTTAGCAATAGCAGCACGCCTCTTTTCAGAAAGTGAAATCACAAAACAATCACGACTAACCGCAATAATCCCCAGCTTAACATCCGGGATGTTCTTAAACTCTTTCATATACTCTCCTATTTTTAGCGCCATGGATGGCGCGTATTTACCCTTAGTAATACATATACAATGGAGTTTACACAAAGTGGAAACTCCCGGTTTACAGATGAACAGGAGGTCCAGCTGTTAACCGCAGTAATTAGTTTATTCCCATTCCTCTTGTTAGACATAGCTAATTTAACAGGTCAGGATTTTTTCCTAAAATACCCTTAAAGGCACCAAGCTTTGCTTCCTGTGTTGACGGATGTGCAATCAGCCACTTGTTCTTTGCCCACAAAAGTCTGTCTTCCCAGTTTTTTATTTTTATCTCAGGCTTATCCGTATTTGTTTCTGCAGGAAGAACAATAGCAACCCTGAAGCCGTCAGAAACTTCATTCCCCCTTACATCACAGCAGGGTGCATAATGAAGGGTTGTTTCGTAAACTTCTACAACACATCCTGCCGGCACACGGAAAGCTTCAACTTTTTTAGAATGAATAAAACCTTTCTTTACATCAGCAAGGGAAGCTACCAAAAGAATCATATCCTGCTCAGGAATATTCAGTTCACTCCCACGATGATATTCAAGACAGTTAAGCTTTGTATTAAAACCATTGCAGTAACCAATTTCTACAGGAATTCCACCGTAAGCATTTGCACTGAACTCTCCGGCAATAGCAAGCTTTTCCATTTCTGAATGAG
>NZ_JAILGZ010000008.1 GCF_024696245.1 Treponema sp. | reverse complement strand
TATAATCAACTGTACAAAAACTTTCAGATTCACTGCATAAAAAAAAACTCATGGCAGCCAGAACAAAAATAAATACTGAATATAATGCTCTCGTTTTCATGAGAGCAATTATAAAAAAAGGATGGAAGCAGACTTATAAATATTTTAAATATTCAAATAATATTTTATTATTTATCCCCCATCCTTATAATTTTTTAAGTTTATCAGTTGAAAATTCTTAAAGGAATTACATATCCATTAGAGTAAATTTCTCTTCTGTTAAACTTTGAAAAGACCTTGTAATTGGAAGCAACAACTTCTCCAGACTTTACGACAACAACCCAGAGGGTACAGGTACTGGTAACAGGAATATAAACAGGATAACCTTTATCGTCTGTTTCTTCATATAGACTTCCGTCGGTTGAATAATTATCATCATCCAGCCTTGTAGTTAAGGAATAATAAATTTTTGCGCCACTGACAGAAGTAGTCACAGTAATTCCCAGATCCTCGCAAAATGGATTTTCTTTATCTGTAAGAGTAGTAAGGCCAATGCGTTCCAGCTCCAGGGAATCACCAATAAGACTTCCGGTAGAAACATTGATTTCAATAGTGCCAAAAGTAGATTCATTATCTCCTGCCATATCAGAGCCTTCTGCTGCTTCTTCATAATCAAAAGTAATGGTTTTACTTCCTGCAGAGGATGTAGAAAGAAGCTGACTGCATTCATCACCAGAAGAAATAACCCTTAAAGTCCATACATTGATTTCAGAATTATCAGCCTGAGAAGAAGACCAGTACCAGTGCTCCCCTATTGAATCTCCACCGCAGGCTGCCATTCCTTCATTTATAGCTGTAATATTTTCAGTAACATGACACAATTCAGCAATCGAAGGCATATACCAGCCTGAAGCATATTCATTGGAAGAATAATTTTCTATAAAGGCAAAGGCCGGATAATAAAGGGCAATATCAGAAGAAGTTGAAGTACATTCTTCGTCTACACTTTTTATATAATCCCAGTTATCACTACCATCTGTATCACCTGTAAAAGTCAGATTGGAATAGGAAGTACTGGAATAACTTGTTGAATTATAACTTACTGTTGAACCGTCTTCAGTTATAAATGATGAAGAAGAAACAGAAGGAGTACAGATATTTTCCTTTAAAGAAGAATAATAAGTCCCGCTTTCATTGGTACACCATAAAACATTTCCATCAGTCTGATTAAGTCCCATTCCTACAGGAACCCCGCTTTCATTAACAAAAGCAACAACAGCCTGGGCATCACTACGACCTGCTGCCTGATAAGCTTCAGGTGTAAGGGTTCCCTCTGTTGTAATAATATTCCCGGGAGTTTTTTCTGTCTCAGAATAAGATTTTAAATACCTTACGGCACTTTTTATATTTCCTTCATTTCCAAGTTCATCAACAGCATAAATAAGAAGAGTAATATAATCACTTTCTGAAAGAGTAAGCCCTGTTATGGTAAAGGACTGGCTTCCGGCATCAAGACTATATTCCTGAGAATAGTTTCCTTCGCTTAAAGACCAGCAAAGCTTAATTAAAGAGACAGGGCTGTCACTTAAATCTTCTGCAAGGGGATCAGTCCAGCTTACTTCCATTGTATCGCCCCCATTATATTTTAAAGAAAGATTTGAAGGTTCAAGAGGTCCTGTTTTATCAATATTACCAAGGGTAAGGGCAGCCTTCATATAATTACCGTCGGAAGTTTTTGCACCAACTGAATAAATTCCGTTTTCAGAAACAGTAAAGGCCCAGTTTTCTCCATCCTTTTCTATGACAGTAGATTTTGATGATTCAATTATGGATTTACCACTGCCACTGTAATTTCCTTTATACCAGGCAGCCTGAGCAATCTGATTTTCTGAAACAAGTACAATCTGCAAATCCTGATTTGTAAGTTCCTCACAGGAAGCCGTTAAAGACAGGGAATAATTTACTTCGGTCTCTGTCCTTTCGTCATCAGACGAACACCCTGTAAATAAAAAAACAAAAAATAAAACAGCTGCTAAATATTTAAATAATTTCATATTTTTTATTATACCCACTTTTAAACTTTTCTTAAATAAAAAGAGGGCCGCTTCCGGCACCAAAACCAGAAACTGCCCTCTTTGATTCAATCTGGAAAAAATCTTAGAGACTCTTACCATTCATTGCAGCTGTTTTTTTAAGCCAGTCGTAGCACTGCTGAAAATCACCATCACGAATTTTTTCAGCTTTAAGGGCTCCACGAAGTTTTTCTTCAAGAGTTTTGTAATCCTGTGCATCAATAAGGCTTTCGAATTCGCTCTGACTTAATCCGAATTTTACATGCATGTTTTTACCTCCATAATCAAATCTATATATAAACAGAAAAACTAAAGGATATAGCGTTCAAGATTCTGATCCTGAACAACTCCGTGAAGTTTTCCGTCAACATAAGCCTTGTCTATAACCACTGTCTGTCCGCATTTTGTATCTGCAGAAAAACTTAAATCTTCAAGAACTGTTTCCATAATTGTATGAAGGCGGCGGGCACCAATATTTTCTGCATGGGAATTAACATCTTCTGCAATAAAGGCCATCTGTTCCACAGCTTCATCTGCAAATTCCAGCTTAACACCTTCTGTTCCCAGAAGAGCCTCATACTGTTTTACAAGGGCATTTTTTGGTTCAGTAAGGATTCTCTTAAAGTCCTCCTTTGTAAGGGCTTCAAGTTCAACCCTGAGAGGAAAACGTCCCTGAAGTTCCGGAATAAGGTCACTTGGAGCAGAAACACTAAAGGCTCCGGCACCAATAAATAGGATATGAGTAGTATTAATTACACCCCACTTTGTATTTACATTGGAACCTTCAACAATTGGAAGAATGTCACGCTGAACACCTTCACGGCTTACTTCTGCACGACCACCTTCTCCGCCTCTGGTTGCAATCTTATCGATTTCGTCAATAAAAATAATTCCGCTCTGTTCAACACGCTGCTTTGCTTCTTCTGCAACCTTGTCCTTATCAGTAATTTTTTCAAGAGTCTGGGCAAGAAGAATTTCCCTTGCTTCACGAACAGTTACAGTCTTTCTTTTTGAAGTTCCACCGGAAAGCATTTCCTGAAGTCCAGAAAGACTCTCTTCTATATCTTCCATATTTCCGCCGCCAAACATTCCCATTTTTGGAGCAGAATGAACTGTTATCTCAACCGTACGGTCTTCAAGCTTACCTTCACGAAGCATTTCACGGAATTTCTCCCTTGTATCCTTCATCTCTTCTGCCTGAGCCTTAGCCTTCTCTTCCTCTACCTTTGCTTCATCCTGAGCCTGACGTTCAGCACTTTCTGCCATTGAATTCATGGCAGCAATAAAATCATTGTCTGCAGAAGAAATATTTTTCTTAGGCATATCAATCTGAATCAGCCCTCCCTGTACCGGTGAGTTTTCTCCAAAGATATTTCCAAGAACATGAATACCAGGCTTTTTTCCACCATCTGCCTTTGGCTTTTTAACGGAACTGCCAGGAAGAAGAAGGTCAAGAAGTTCATCTTCTACCATAGGTCCGCACTTATCCTTAAGGGTCTCCTGCATTTCTGCCTTAACCATGTTAATGCCAACAGCCATAAGATCCCTTACCATGCTTTCTACATCGCGGCCTACATAACCTACTTCCGTATACTTTGTAGCTTCAACCTTTAAGAAAGGAGCATTTACAAGTTTTGCAAGACGGCGGGCAATTTCTGTTTTACCGCATCCAGTAGGTCCAATCATGAGAATATTTTTAGGTGCAACTTCATCCCTGATTTCTTCAGGAAGCTTAAGTCTTCTCTGACGGTTTCTTAATGCAACTGCAACAAAACGCTTTGCCTTATTCTGTCCGATAATGTAGCTGTCAAGTTTTTCTACTATCTGGGCAGGAGTAAGACCATCTTTAATACCTTCTTTATTAACTTCTATTTTATCCATAATTAAAGTTCCTCAATTGTAATATGTGAATTTGTATAAATACAAATCTGACCTGCTATTTTAAGGGATTTTTCTGCAATTTCCCTGGCAGACATGGAACTTGATTCCATATAAGCCATAGCAGCTGCATAGGCATAGTTTCCACCTGAACCAATGGCAAGTATATCGTTTTCCGGTTCAATTACATCACCGCTTCCGGAAATCAAAAGAATCTTGTCTGAACTTGCTACAAGAAGAAGGGCTTCAAGTTTCTGCATGGAACGCTCTGTTCTCCAGAGTTTTGCAAGTTCTACAGCAGAACGGGTTAAATCCCCGTTGTAAGCCTTAAGTTTTTCTTCAAATTTATCAAAAAGAGTAAAGGCATCTGCAGTTGCTCCTGCAAAGCCTGTAAGAATTTTACCGTCATAAATCTTACGTACCTTATGAGCATTACCCTTCATTACTGTATTACCCATAGTAACCTGTCCGTCTCCGGCCATGGCAATTTTTCCGTCTTTCTTTACGGCAATAACTGTAGTACTGCGTATTTTGTTTTCGTCATTCATTTTAACTCCATATATTTATGCGGCTTTATTTACCGCCATCTTTTATTTTTTCCTTAAGTATGAGGAAAAGCCTGTTCGTATATTTCCTTAAGCCTGTCTGCTGTAACATGAGTATAACACTGAGTTGTACTGATACTTGCATGTCCCAGCATAGTCTGAACTTTTCTTATATCAGCTCCGTTATTCATAAGCTGGGTTGCAAAAGTATGCCTGAAGCTGTGGGGAGTAATATGACGTTTAAGCCCCCTTTCTCCACTGTAAAGATTCACAATAAACCAGACACCCTTTACGCTCAGGGCACCACCCTTCTGATTAAGAAAAATCCTGTCTACATATTCACCGCCGCCCAGCCATTTAGAAGGGAATCTTTTTCTTCTGGAAACCAGATATTTTTTTAAAGACTTAACTGCATCCTGACTAAAAAAAACTCTTCTGGATTTACCACCCTTTCCCATAATCATGGCACTGCCTAAGTCTTCAGAAAAATCCTTAAAAGTAAGGCTTACAAGTTCACTTACACGGCAGCCTGATGAATAAAACATTTCAAAGATCGCAGTATCCCTTTGTGACCATAAAAACTTACCGCTTCTGGCCTGATAACACAGACTGTCAATTTCATCCTGGGACATAAACTTAGGAAGTCTGACAGCCTTTTTAAGCTGATGAATCTGGCCTGCAAAATTAAAACTTATATAATCCATCTTGCGGCAGTAATAAAAGAGCCCCCTTACTCCGGACAAAAACCTGTTTACGGAAGCTACGGAATATTTTCTGCTGCTTAAAGAAGTCATGCAGCGCCTGATATCTTCTGGAGAAACAGAAGTAATGTCCTTATCCCTGCCAAGACACAACATAAGATGATTAAGATCATCCTTATACGCCCTGACAGTTTTTTCCGCAAGAGATTTTACACCCTCAAGATAAACAATGTACTCCTGAACACATTCCTCCAGGGAATGCTTTTTTTCTCCACTATCCATCTATTATTTTTTGCTGTCTCCTGATGAAGGAATTTCTCCTGCACTTTCTGCAGCTACAGAATCTTCTGCTGAATGCAGGTAATCACAATCCGGATTTATACAACTCTTATATGTACCGTTCTTTTTGTCATACTTTTCAACAAGGAACCAGCCGCACTTAGGACAGTAAACATCAATAGGCTTAAAGTGAGAAATAAAGTCACACTCAGGGTAATTTGTACATCCGTAAAATTCCTTACCCCTTCCCTTAGTCTTACGGGCAACAATACTTCCGTTACAACCCTTGCGTGGACACTTTGCAAGAGGAATACTCTTGGTATTATGGCACTCAGGGAATCCTGAACATGCAAGGAAGTAACCAAAACGGCCAAGCTTCTTTACCATAGGTTTACCACACTTTTCACAAACCATATCTGTCGGTTCATCAAGTGTACCCTTAAGGCTTTCTGCTTTTTCCGTAACTTCATCAAGGCGCTTTTTAAAAGGACCAAAGAAGTCACCAATCATATTGTTCCAGACAAGCTGATTCTGTTCTACTTTATCAAGGTCGTTTTCTACTTCAGAAGTAAACTCTTCATTAATTACTTCAGGGAAGCTTTCTACAAGAATCTTACAGATAATTTTTCCAAGCATTGTAGGAACAAGCTGCTTATTGCTTCTTGTTACATAATACCTGTCCAGAAGAACAGAAATAATAGGAGCATAGGTTGAAGGACGACCAATACCCTTTTCTTCCAGAGTCTTTACCATGCTGGCATCTGTATAGCGTGACGGTCCCTGGGTAAAATGCTGCTCAGGATAAAATTTATCACTCTTAACCTCTTCTCCAATCTTAAGGGAAGGAAGGTTTCCTGTAACATCTTCTTTTGAAGACAGAGTTTTAATTACGTTATAAAAACCCTTGTGACTAAGCTTGGAAGCACTAACACGGAAAAGGGCATCTCCTGCCTGAATATCAACACTGGTTGTTTTTGTTTTTGCATTATTCATCTGACAGCTGACAAAACGTTCCCAGATTATTGAATAAAGTCTGTGCTGGTCACGGGTAAGATATTCCTTTACGGAATCAGGTGTATACTTAACATAGGTAGGACGGATTGCTTCATGGGCATCCTGAGCACTTTTACCTACTGCATATTCAATTTTTTCTGCAGGAAGATCTTCAGGATAGTTTTTAGAAATCCAGTCACGTACATCATCAATAGCTGTCTGAGAAATACGGGTAGAGTCTGTACGCATGTAGGTAATAAGACCGACACGGGTACTTCCAATCTGAATACCTTCATAAAGCTGCTGGGCAATCTGCATGGTTTTTCTTGAAGTATAACCAAGGCGGTTTGCACTGGCCTGCTGAAGTTTTGATGTAGTAAAAGGAGCCTTTGGACGAACAGTTTTTTCTGTTTCCTTAATTTCCTTTACCACACAGCTGGAATTCTGAATCTCTGCAATAATTTCCTTTACTGCATTCTCATTTTTAAGTTCAGGTTTTGTATCCTTATACTGGGTAAGCTGGGCAGTAAACTTTGTCCTTCCCTTAGTAAAATCAGCATCAAGGGTCCAGTATTCATCAGGAATAAAGTTTTCTACTTCTGCTTCCCTTTCACAAATAAGCCTTAATGCTACTGACTGTACACGACCGGCACTAAGACCATTCTTAACCTTTTTCCAGAGAAGGGGACTCAGGTTATAACCTACAAGACGGTCAAGAACACGACGGGCCTTCTGGGCATCAACTCTTGCATCATCAATTTCGCGGGGATGCTTTACGGCTTCCTTAATTGCAAGAGGAGTAATTTCATTAAACTCAATACGTTTAATATCTGCGGTTGTCTTTTCTTTAAGGGCACGATTTAAATGCCAGGCAATTGCTTCTCCTTCACGGTCAGGATCCGATGCAAGATAAACATGACTTGAGTTCTTAGCATCTTTTTGAAGTTCCTTAAGAAGCTTGGCCCTTCCCCGGACAGTTATATATTCAGGTTCAAAATTATTTTCTACGTCAATAGCAATACGGCTCTTAGGAAGGTCAATAAGATGTCCCATAGAAGCCTTTACCACATAACCTGTTCCAAGGTAATGCTCAATAGTCTTAGCCTTAGCCGGAGACTCAACTATAACAAGAGTCTGTCCCTTTTTCTGAGATTTTCTAGTTTTTTTTGCAACAGTTTTTTCCTGTTCAGCCATAATTACCTCATGCGTCAAATAATTCCATCTGACTTTTTTTACTGCAGGCATGCATTCCGGGAGGATCTTTCATCACCTGAATGAAATCTGCAAAATTATTTATTACCGGGGCACCTTCTTTAAGGTAATCTCCGGGTGATTTCAAAACTTTTCCTGACTTCAATCCTGCTTTTTTTTGCCTGACAGGGCCCTCATCCCTGCAGCAGCTGCAAAATAAAAGCTCCCTGTTATAGTCAAGGGCAAAATCTGCCGTTATCAGTGCCCCGCTTCCTGCCGGAGCCTGAACTACCACCGTAGCACAGGATAAGGCTGCAATAATCCTGTTTCTCTGTACAAAACGCCACTTTTCAGCAGGTGTTCCGGGAATATACTCACTTAAGAGACAGCCGCCCCTTTTTAAAATCTCCAGGGCCAGACTTTTGTTTGCCAGAGGAACTACAGAATCCGTACCACAAGGCAAAACAGCAGCAGTGGGCATTGAAAGTCCTGAAGCTACAGCCCCCTTATGGGCAAAAGAATCTGTGCCGTCAGCAAGACCACTTACAACAGTAAAACCGGCCCTGCAGGCATCCCTGGAAAATTCAAATGCAGTTCTGGCAGCATCAATGTCCAGACGCCTTGTTCCCACAACAGAGATACAGTTTTTATAAAGGCATTCAATGTTCCCCCTGTAAAAAATCATATAGGGAGCATCAAAAGCATGCTTAAGAAGAAGGGGATATGCCTCCTCACTAAAGCAAAGAGCCTCCATACCGTAAGAAAGAGCCAGAGCCAGACTTTTTTCTGCCAGGGCAGCTGTCTGCTCAGGATTCCACACGCATCTTGAATGGACACGGCCGGTAATTTCACTGATATCTTCTATAGACAGTACAGCAAGTTTGTCCAAACTGTCAAGATTTGTCTTTAATAGTAGCTTTTCTTTAAGTGAAAGGAAAGTAATTGAGGAAATAGCAATATCTAATGAATTCACACCTAAAAGTTACCTAACGGCCTGCTTTGGCGTCAAGAACTTTCTTTTTACAGGCAGCAGCATTTGCTGTATCTTCTTTATTAGGATTTAATTTTATAATTTTGTCATATAAAGAAATTGATTTATCCAGAGAACCGGAACAGGCGTAAGCATTAGCCAGAGTTTCCATTCCCTTTATATTTTTAGTCTGAGTTTCAAGGAATCTCTCAAGATAAGGAATTGCCTTCTCATATTCCTGCATCTGGAATACATAAAGGACACCTATTCCATACATGGCTTTATAATACTTTTGATTCAATGACAAAGCCTGTAAATAAGCCTGTTCGCAAAGAAGAAGATAATTATGCTTCTGAGTCATTTTTTCTTCATCATATTTACCGTTAATATCATATACAAGAACAGAATTTGCCATAAAACCTGCACAAACGCCCATCCAGTAATAAATATTGGCATTGGAAGGATAATAGACACGGGCCTTGTCAAAAGCCTCATAAGCCTGATAATACATCTGTTCATCAAGATAGCGGGTACCAAGGATTTTATACCAGATTCCCACCTGAGCCTGAGAAGTAACCAGGTCAATAGCCCTTTTATCATACTTTTTTATAGCTTCCATAAGTTCTTCTTTAGTAGTGGGATGATCAATACCTTCTTCCATTTTCTGCATGCGTTTTACAGTTTTATAATTTGAATCACAGGAAGTCATAAAAGCACCTGCAAAAATAAAAACAAGGGCAGCAGCAAACAAACTAGTCTTCTTCATTTTTTTTCTCCCATTCTTCAAAAGAAATCTTATGCCCAGGAAAAAACTCATCATGGTAATCCTGAAGCTCTTTATCATTTACATGTGTATAAATCTGAGTTGTGGCCAGGTCAGCATGCCCCAAAAGCTCCTGAACTGAACGCAAGTCTGCCCCTCCATCCAGAAGATGGGTTGCAAAAGAATGCCTTAATGTATGAACTTTTCCATGAACCCCGCTTAAAGATTCAAACTTTTTAAAATTCTTCCAGACACCCTTACGGCTTATAGGCTGCCCCCTGTAATTAACAAAAAGCTTAGCCTCTGTCCTGCCTTTTAAAAGCTCAGGCCTTACTTCCAGCCATTTTTCAAGCCACTTTTTTGCTTCACTTCCAAAAGGAACCATTCTCTGCTTATTCCCCTTCCCTGTAACAATTATGTAAGAGGAATCAAAGTGAATGTCTGCAATATCCAGTCCGCAGGCTTCACTTATACGCAGACCGCAACTGTAAATCAGTTCAAATAAAGCCCGGTCCCTTATACCGGAAGGACTTTTTAAATCTATGGATGCAAGAAAGGCATCTACTTCATCTACAGAAAAAACAGCCGGCACATTACGCTTAATTTTAGGCCTTTCAAGCTCAACAAGTATGTTTTCCGTCCATATATGCCTGTTTACAAGAAAATTTCCAAAGGCCCTTAAGGCAGAAACATCCTTTGCTACTGTAAGTTCCCTGTTACCGCAGGTTTTTCTCCATAAAAAGTAATAAACAAAATCCTTTAACTTTACAGTATTCAGGGTCAGGGACTCATTTTTCATCCATTTGATGAATTCCTGAACCGAAAAAGAGTAAGTAGAAGCTGTCAGGGATGACCTTCTGTCTGTAAGAACAAGATCATCGTAAAATTCCTGAACCAGTTCCTCCATTAAAATACCCCTTTTCCCTTAAAAACTACTCATCATCGTCAGTAAGGTTTATTTCCCTGGAGAGATTACGAAGGAATGTAGGTGTATTAATATCATTTCTATTAACTTTATATCCTTCCGGGAATCTTGAAACCTTTTTTACAGGCTTTTCTTCAGAAATATCTTCTTCTGCCTGATCAGAATCTTCAGGCTCTGCCTTTCCGTGGCCAAAAATTTCCTTTACGGAAACAGGAACATCTTCCTTTTCTTCTGCTTTTTCTTCTGGAGCCTTAAAGCCGCTGTATGCAGGAGAACCGGATGAAGTACCACCGAATACATGAGAAAATTCTGTATATCCGATTACATCTGAATCATCATCCTTACCGGAACTTACATCTTCGTCATCTTCTTCATCAAAAGAATTGCTGAAGCCTGTTGCAATTACTGTAACACGAAGCTTGTCTGTAGTAATTTCAGGATTTTCAAGGGAACCGTAAATAAGTTCAAGATGTTTTGAAGCTGTCGTAGTAATTGTTCTTGAAATATCGCGGAGTTCATCAGGTGTAATTGAAAAATCATCACATCCGCTTTCAATATTAATAAGAATCTTTGTAGCACCGTCAATTTTGGAATCTGCAAGAAGAGGATTTGAAATTGCAGCAAGAGCTGCATCTGTGGCACGGTTTTCACCTTCACCATAACCTACACCAAGAATTGCATCTCCCTGGTTTTTCATAATTGTAGTTACATCGGCAAAGTCCAGGTTTGGTACTGTTTCCTTTGTAATAAGTTCAGTAATACCTGTAACACCCTGACATACAACTTCATCAGCTACAAGGTAAGCTTCCTTCATGTTTCTTGGCTTTCTGTCATCAAGATGATAAACCTGTTCATTAGGAATAATAATAAGGCTGTCTACATTATCACGAAGCTGCTTAATGCCTTCCTTTGCATTTTCCATACGAACTTCACGTTCAAAGGCAAAAGGTGTTGTAACAACTGCAACAGTAAGACAACCTGCTTCCTTAGCAATTTTTGCAACAATAGGAACTGATCCGGTACCTGTACCACCACCCATTCCGGCAGTAAGGATAACCATATTTGCACCGGTAACTATTTCCTTGATTTTTTCTGCATCTTCTTCAGCAGCAAGTTTTCCAACTTCTGGATTTCCACCGGCACCAAGTCCTCCGGTAATTGTCTGTCCAATTGAAATTTTATTTGGAGACGGAGAATTGTAAAGGGCCTGAAGGTCAGTATTAAGAACAAAGAACTGAACGCCTGTAACACCAGACTGAATCATTCTTTTTACGGAGTTTGAACCTCCACCACCACAACCAATAATCCTGATAATTGTAGGATTGGCCTTAAACATATCCTGAGTATTTTCTACAACTTCCAAATCTTCCAGCATATTTCCTCCCACCTGAAAAATCCCCATCCCCATAGGGACCACATAAAGATATTATATCAAAAAAATTTTTTAAGAAAACCTTTAGCTTTATCAAAAATGCCACTATCTTCCGAAGAAGCCTTCTTATATCTGGTCTTTTCCGTATTACCTGCTTCCCTGTTTAAAAGAACAAGACCACAGGCTGTGGCAAAATCAGGATCCCTGTATGAATCATCCTTAGTAAAACCAAGGGAGCGGACACAACCAACCCTTACACTGGAAGTCTGCCATACTTCCTGAGTCATTTCTGCAACACCTTCCATAAGGGCGCCGCCACCAATAAGAACGATACTGCCCCTGAGGCACTTTATTCCGGAATTTTTAATGACATCCTTTTTTACCATACCCATAAGTTCACGCATACGGGCTTCCATGATAGCACAAATTTCCTGTCTGCTGGTAAGTTCCGGAGCCTTTCCTCCCACACCAGGAATAATAACCTCTTCCTTAAGGTCATCCATATTCATATAACAGCAGCCGTATTCCAGCTTGATTTTTTCTGCAATGTTAAAAGGCACACCCTTAACGGTTGCAATATCGCTGGTAACAATTGACTGCCCTATATTAATTGAAGATGAATAAACAGGAGCACCATTTGTCCATACCATGTAATCTGTTGTTCCGCCGCCAAGATCAATTACAATTGACCCCAGATCCTTTTCTTCACTTACAAGAACTGATTCAGAGGCAGCAAGAACCTTACAGCTCATCTTGTTTTCAAGAAAATACTGAGCCCTTGTTACACATTCCCTGATATTTTCAATTGCAGTTACAGAAGCTGTAATCAAAAGGGTTTCAACTTCAAGCCTTACCCCCTGAAAACCAATAGGATCCTTTATTTCTGAAATTCCGTCTACTGAATACTGACGGGCAATAATCTGTATAAGTTCCTTTCCCAGAGGAAAAAGCTGCTTTGTAGCCTGTTCAACAGCCCTTCTTTTTGCGTCTGCATCTACCTGAGCGAGAAAGTTTTTATTATTACGATTTTTCTTATCAATACCACAGCTTCCTGTAGAAAGGATGCTTTCTGTCTGAGAACCACCAATAGCAGTAAATACAGAAACAACTTCTTCCCCTGCTTCCTGTTCAGCGGCATCAATAGTGGATTTAATTACACTTGCTGCGGCATCAAGATTAACAATATTACCGTTGCGCACACCCTGAGAAGGTTTCTTTGCAAAACCTATTACTTCTATCTCAGGTTTATCAGACTGTGCCTCGCTTACCTTTGCGATAACTGCACGTATAAAACTTGTTCCGATATCAAGACCTACAACTATATGACTCAAAACAATACCTCAATCTGCTCTTTTTTTATAAGAGACTTCACCATAACGGATGTCAATTTCAAAAACATCCTCTGGAGCAATCTTTTTAATAACTTCTAGTGTTATCATCATATACTTTAACGAGTCTTCATTCAATGCTCGGTCAGTAAGCACCCTTGCTTTTGTATGAATAGGATAAACAGCCAGTTCATAGCCGCCATATTCCTTTGGAATAACCTGAATTTCAGAAATACCGGCAAAATAATTCTGAGGAAGAAGGCTCATGGTTGCAATATCATTCATCAATTCCTTATACTCAGCAGGAATCTTCATTCCGTCATAAAACTGTTCAACAGGAAGTCCACTTAAAAGAGGAACTCCGGAATCAGAAATTATGGAATTAATACTGTCTGTCATAAAAAGAACACCGCTTTTATCAATGGCAACAGGCAGAGTCTTTCCCCTTGAATTAACAAGAGTTTTTGCAAGAGGCTTACGTTCCCTGACATGTATTTCTACAGTATGAGGAAAATGCTTGATTACCTCTACAGATTCAATGCAGGACAGGGAATTTAATGTCCTTGCCACATTGGCAGTATCAAAATTAAAATAATTGTATTCTGCAGGTGGATTTATCATGGACCTCATTTTTTCTACAGTAGAAGCAGAAGCTCCAGTATAGGTAATCTGAGGTGATTCAAAACAAGGGAAAACGAAATTAGCAAGAATAAAATAAAGTGAAAGAACTGCAATAATTGAGAAAGAAAATACTTTTAAAACAAAGACTTTTTTATCTGTCTGTTCACTTTCCTTATGCCCCTGAGGAACATAAGGTTCATAATTAAAATCTTCAAAATCTAAAAATGCAACATCACTCATTTTCTACCACCAGGGAATCAAAAGCTTCCATATTTTCATTTTCAACCGTTACTTCACTAAATCTTTCGTATTCATCCTGTTCCGGACAATGGGATGCATTCATTATGAATCCGCACATGCACATGGAAAATAGCAGTGAAGATCCTCCCGATGAAAAGAAAGGAAGGGGAATACCTGTAGTTGGAGCAGCACCGGCAACAACACAGCAGTTAAGTATGGACTGAACAAAAATCATGGCAGTACATCCAAAACTTCCATAAGCTGCAAAACGGTCAGGACAAGTAATACTGATTACAAGACCTCTCCAGAGGAAAAATACAATTATTCCAAAATAGGCAGCTATGCCTACAAACCCCATTGCATTAGACCAGCCGGCAAAAATGTAGTCAGTCTGAACTTCCGGAATTGAACCAACCCAGCCAAGAGCAGCACCTGCCCCCTGCCCCCATAAACCACCGTCAATAACAGCCTTCTGAGACATCATCTGCTGATATCCATAGCTGTACTGAAACTTTGAAGGATCAATAAATGCAATTACACGACGAATTCTGTATGGCTCCAGGGTTATAAAAAATACAACTGCGAAAATTCCCAGAAGGAAAAGAGGTAAAAACCACCTGAGCTTTGCACCACAGGCTATAAACATAAAGAAGCCTATGATAAACATAAAGATTCCGGTAGAAAAATCCCTCTGAAGGAAAATAAGCATACAGAAAAATACAAGACCTAAAAGAGGATAAAGAAAGTTCTTCTGTACATCATCATCCTCAATGGAATACTTGTTAAAAAGATTTGCCAGAAAAAGTACAACCGTAAACTTAGCCATTTCCGAAGGCTGAAAAGTACCGATTCCAGGTATATAAATCCATCTGGATGCACCGTTTGTATTAAGCCCCACCCCTACAAAATGTGGAAGGATACAAAGTACAATTGTGCTGACAATCATAAGGGGAAGCAATTTTTTAATCAGCTTCATGGGAACAAAAGCAATGACAGCCATGGCTACAAAAGAAAATAAAAACCAGACCCCCTGTCTCTTAATAAAATACAGGGAATCATTAAAAAGTGCTTCACCCTTAAAAGGACTGCAAATATAAAGAGAAAAAAATCCAAGTCCACATAAAAGAACTACAGAAATAAAGAATAAAAAGTCTGTTTTTCTGTAGTTTCCCACAGGTCTGTCAGGAAGTATAGTGTAGCCCATTAAGCCTCTCCCAAAATTAATTTGACAACTCTCTCCAGTCCCATACCGCGAGAACCCTTAACAAGAATAATGTCTCCTTCGCCGGCATTTGCAGCAAGGATATCCCCTATTTTTTTCATTGTATCCATGCTGCAGCCTTCAGCATATTCAATTTTAATTCCTGATTTTTTTTCTGCTTCCAGTTCTAAGGCCTTATCACAGGCAGCCTTCATTTCATTTCCTGCAAAAATAACAAGGGAAGCAGCTGTATCCATAGCCTGAACTGCAGCTTTTTCATGTTCCTTAAGGGAATCTTCACCTAATTCAAGCATGTCACCAAGAACAAGTATCTTTTTACCACTACAGCTTACAGAAGAAATAAAATCCAGGGCCTTTTCCATAGAGTCAGGATTTGCATTATAACAGTCCTGAATTACAGTGTACTTTCCCTTAATAACTTCGCTTCTGCCAAACATTCCTTTCAGGGAATTAATACCGGCAGCAATCTGAGAAGAAGAAAGACCAAGATGTTTTGCAAGGGCAACTGCAGCCAGGGCATTACCGTAGTTGTAACGGCCAGGAAGCTTAAGGACAGCCTTTTCTCCGTCTATAAAAAATTCTGTTCCATCAAGACCAAGATCAGCAGAAAACTTTACATGTTCATCACAGCCATCACCATAATAAACAACATGACCGTCAACCTGATCAGCAAGGAAAGAAGCAAAATCATCATTCTTAGGAATAAAGGCAGTTCCTATACCATAGAAATGATCAAAAACCTTAGCCTTTTCCCGGGCAATATTTTCACGGCTGCCAAGACAACCTATATGGGCAGTACCAATATTAGTAATAATTCCATATCTGGCTTTAAGAACAGCTGAAATTTCACCAATTTCATTTTCCCTGTTCATGCCCATTTCAAATATACCCACTTCATGCTCTTTTCTGATGGTAAATACAGAAAGAGGCAGACCTGTTTCACTGTTAAGGTTACCCTTGTTTGTAATTACATTGTATTTCTGCCTTAAAATAGCAGCTGCAATTTCTTTAGTAGTTGTTTTTCCACTGGAACCAGTTACACCAATTTTTATAAGTTCAGGGAATTTTTCTACATATCTGCCTGCAGCCTTCTGAAGGGCAGTAAGGGTATTTTCTACAGCAATAAAAAATACATCTGGATGTTTAAGGCTGATATCAGAGAAAAAGCTGCCGTCCTTTTCAAAATTAGCAAGGGAAATAAGAACAACACTGGCACCACTTTCTACAGCCTGAGGAACATATTTATGTCCGTCCTGGTTTTCACCGATTAAAGGAACAAACATAGTATTTTTTACAACAGCTCGGCTGTCCGTCTGTACCGAATCAAAGTAAAAATTTCCGCTGCCTAATACATGAATACCACTAACAGCCTGTGTCAGTTCATCAAGTTCAAGCAGGCTGCATTCATTTTTTACTGACATTTATTCTACCTCTCCATTTTTAACATTAATACGGTAAGTTTCTTCCGTTTTAGCCTTATGAAGGCCATATTCATTAACTGCCTTATCTTCAATTCTCTCAGAAGAGGCAAGAACACTTATATCTGTATTCAGTTTTTTATTCTCTTCAATAAGTAAAACCGTTTTTTCCTTTACGGCTTCCATCTCTTTTTCCAGGGCCTTGTATTTCTTAGCCTGAATTCCATTAATAAGAAGAAGCAAAGGAATAGAAAGGGCCATTATTACATAAGCCGTACACTTTAAAAATACATGCTCTTTTTTCATAATGCTTCCACTCCTGTAAGTCTTTCTTTTCCGGCATCACAGATTTTTCTTACAACCCTCAGCTTTGCACTTCTTGAAGGTGAATTCATCTTTATCTCTTCTTCACCAGGTTCTACAGGCTTTCTTGTAAGAATCTCTGCACAGGGATGACCTTCACAGCGGCAGACAGCAACTTCAGGGGGACATACACACTGTTTTCCAAGATTCCTGAAGTAATTCTTTACAATTCTGTCTTCCAGGGAATGAAAGGTAATAACTCCCAGCTTTCCACCAACCTTAAGAACATTAAAGGCATTGTGAATTGCAGACACAAGTCTTTTTAATTCACTGTTAGCCTGAATCCTTAAAGCCTGAAAAGTTCTTGTTGCAGGGTGAATATTCCCGTGACGGTATTTTGCAGGAACAGCCTGATAAATAATATCTGCCAGAGCCTTTGTAGAAAGGATTTTTCCACCCCGGCGGGCTTCTACAATTGCAGCAGCTATTCTTCTGGAATATTTTTCATCTGAATAAAGATAAATTAAATCAGCCAGTTTTTTTTCTTCATAATTATTAACTATGTCAGCAGCACTTTCCTCTGCAGAAGGATTTAACCTCATATCCAGTTCTTCATCATGCCTGAAAGAAAAGCCTCTTCCGCTTCTTTCGTAATGAAAAACAGAAATACCAAGATCAAAAAGAATTAAATCTGGATGACGTTCAAGAGGATAAGCGGCATAAAAATCATTAAACCAGCCGTTGTAATAATTCATTCTTGAAGAAAAAGGAGAAAGGCGCTGACGTGCACGAGCTTGAATCGTACTGTCGGCATCAACGCCCATAATGCTCAGACCAGGATACTTAGTTAAAAAGTTAAAGGAATGTCCCCCCTCACCTAAAGTTGAATCAATCATAAAAGCGTCATTTTCAAAAGGTTCCCCTTCTGGTGACAAATATTTGAGACATTCATTCAGCAATACTGGTGTATGGACAATTTCCACTTTTTACTTTCCCCGCGGCATTTTCTCCGTCTATGTTCAGCAGAAAATTCCTGCTTAAACAGCAAAAAAAACGCATTGAATCTAGAAAATAATGTTTCTCATGCTGGCAGCAGCATCTTTAAGAGAAGCAGCATTTTCTGTTTTATACTTTGCATATTCCGATGAATCCCACAGTTCAATGAATTTAATCATTCCCTGAATCTTACATTCACAGCCGGATTTAAGCGCAGCATATTCTCTGAGACTTTGAGGAATGGAAAGACGACCTGACTTATCAAATTCCAGGCGCTGGGCCGGTGCAATGAAATGTCTCATTACAATAAGTTTCTGTTCATCAAATACAGAAGCAGAACCCATGATTTTGTCGGTAAGGCTTTGCCATTCTTCCGCAGTAAAAAGCATGAGGCACTGGTCGAGTCCCTGTGTAATTACAAGTTCTCCCTGGTTTAAAACAGAGCGAAGTTTTGACGGAAAAGACACGCGGCCCTTTTCATCAAGTGTATTACTGTACTCACCAATAAGCATTTCCATGCCACTACTCACCACTTTTCCCCACTTTTTCCCACTTACCAACATTCTAACGAGTATTTTCCTAATGTCAATTAAAAAAAGTGCCGATAAATTTAAAAAATGGATGTTTTCTTAAAATTTTACACATAAAATGTATACCATATATCTAGTGGGCCCATGATGATAAATACACTAAATGAGTCGGATTTTCATAAAAAAATCAAAAAAATCTATGCACTTGAAAACAATGGCACTACGGAAGTAGCTGCAGAAGGTTATATTGCAGACATTTTATGCCCAAAAAAAGAGATTATAGAGATACAAACCGGGAGTTTTTCCCACTTAAAGGCAAAAATTAAAACTTTTCTGGATAAAAAATACAAAGTAACTGTAGTTTTTCCCTTTGCTGCCGTCAAAATAATAGAAACAAAAGATAATAATTCAAAAATTATTTCCAGAAGAAAAAGCCCCCTTAAAAAAAACTACTATACATGTTTCAGGGAATTAACATCCATACAGGAATACATTCTTCACAAAAATTTAACTATACATCTTCTTCCCTGCACCATTACGGAAGAAAGATTACAGACAGAAGAACTGGTCCAGTCTGTAAATAAAAAGAGGCGTTTCCTTAAAAATTATTTAAAAACAGGAAAGCGTCTGGAAGACACCGGTAAAAGGCTCATTTTAAAGAATAAAAAAGACTACCTCAAACTTTTATTAAATTTCTCAAGTAAAGATTTTACCATTAAGGAATTTTCCCTTTATCTTAAAGAAAATGGTTTTTCTGTAACTGACAGGTATTTAAGAAACTTTATATGGCTGCTTGAAAAAAAAGAAATTATCTACAGAAAAGACAAAAAAGGCAGACAGATTCTTTATTCCCCATGCTGAACTCCACACTAAAGTTCACACTGAACTCCATTTTCCCCACGTGCTGTCCCCATGCTGAACTCCGCTCTAAAGTTCACACTGAACTCCCTTTTCCCCACGTACTGTCCCCATGCTGAACTCCCCGCTAAAGTCCACACTGAACTCCCTTTTCCCCATGTGCTGTCCCCTGCTTACCACCAGTTCTGAACTCCACTCTGCCCCACGTGGGGCCCAATACTGACCAGGCTAATAGGCTCACATGTTTTCTCACCTTAATCCAGAATTATGCCTTTAAAATAAAAAAAACTGCCTCAAACAACACCTAACTGTTATTAAAGGCAGTCTTCTATCTAAAATTAATTCAGATTTCTATTTTAGGATTACCACGCATCCATCATATCATCTTCGTCTTTGTTTTCAAGATCATAAAGGTCTGTTACAGCACGAAGATCATCGAAGTATACATAGTAAGCACCTTTTGCTTCCATTGGGTTACAGTCAACTCTGAAACCTACAATGCGAAGACCTGGTTTGTCTCCATGATATACACTCTGCTGAATAATTCCATGTTCGTTATCAGGACTAGGTGGAATAGCTGTTGTAAGCTTTTTCCATCCGCTGAATTCAAGGGAACCCATCCAGATTTCAAAGCTGTTTCCGTTATAATCCTGAACAAGAAGCCAGAGCTGATGTCCCATGTTACGTCCACAAACCCATACAGAAACTGTCTTTGTTACACCTTCAATAGGAATTGGGCGTGCTGACATAATATAGAAAGAGTTAATACCGCGCTTAAAGAATTCAACTTTAACGCCTAAAACCCTTGAATCTTCCATTTCCTGGTTGTCTGCATCATTAAGAGGCTCTTTTGCAAGAGGGCTTCCTTCAAAAAGACGACCATTGATTACACCGTAGTCAGGTGACATATGAACATTCCATGAACCTTCACGTTCAAAACGCTCAACACTAACTTCCCTTAAGGCCTGGCGTGCACTGTCGTTACCGATATTTGAAGCATCAGGATCAGAAAGGCTTGTACTTCCCTTACTGTCAGACTGTGCAAATCCAAAGCCTGAAACTAATGACAAAGCCATTAAAGCTATAATAATCTTTTTCATCTACTTATACCGCCTTTAATTATTTTGCATTTCCAGCGCTGGAAGAAGAACCGGATGCTGATTCAGAAGAATCACCGAAATCTGCATTTCTGAGCTCGTATCCATCATATACATTAGACAATGTATTTGTTGTGTACTTGAGCTGGTCAAAATAAATAACATAGTCATCAACTGCTTCATCAGCATCTGAGCGGATTCTGAAACCAACAAAAGAAAGATCAGTTCTTCCTGAGCGGATGCGTGAGTGCTGCTTGATGTAACCAGGAATATTAACTACAACGTTTCTCCATCCCTGGAAAGCAAGTGAACCAGCCTTAAGTGTATGAACACGGCCGTCTGCATCACGAACAAGAAGTTCAAGATTATAGCTGTAATTTGCACCCCATACCCAGAAGTCAATCTGAGTTACAGTTCCAACAAAAGGAATCTCATATGATTCATCATTTGCCTTTGGATAAACTTCAAACCAGTTATCACCCTTACGGTCGTACTTTACTTTAACACCAAGAACCTGAGCTTCAGGATCACTGTCTTTATGATAAGGACGAAGTGAATTTGGAATTCCAGCAAACTTCTTTATAACAGGGTAATTTTCCGTTACAAAACGACTTGCCTGTACATCCCATGACCAGTCCTGATCTGTATCGAAGTTATCGATAACAATTGTCTCTACTGCCCTTGCACTTGGCTGAGCAACTGCAGGAACACAGAATGCAAGTCCAAGAATCAGGCCACCTAAAAGAACTACGCCCTTTTTCATTCATATCTCCTTGAAATGAATTGTTCTCCGAAAAATACAGAAAACACCTTATTTACATATCGTATGATTATTATTCAATCTTTAACATAATTAAATATTTACTAATTAGTAAAGACTGTTAAAAATTATTATATTTAGGTAAGGGCTCTTTGTCAAACGAAATGAAAAATTCAATATAAATAAAACAAAATCTCATAAAGTCCTCAGTTCTTGCATTTCACCCTTAAATAAACTATCATCACTGTAATGAATTTCTAATCAGGAGATATTTATGTTCAGTTACAAAGACATCGGTTTAGTAAACACAAAACACATGTTTGAAGCTGCTATGAAAGGAAAGTATGCAATTCCAGCATTCAACTTCAACAACATGGAACAGATGTAGGCAATCATTCAGGCCTGTGTAGAAGCAAAATCACCAGTTATCCTTCAGGTATCTAAGGGTGCACGTGCTTATGCAGACAAGTACATCCTCCGCAACATGGCCCGCGGTGCTGTAGAATACGCACACGAACTGGGATGTGATATTCCTATCGTTCTTCACCTTGATCACGGTCCAAACTTTGAAGTTGCAAAAGACTGTATCGACAACGGTTTCTCTTCTGTAATGATCGACGGTTCTGCCCTTCCTTACGATGAAAACGTAGCCCTCACAAAGCAGGTTGTTGAATATGCACACAAATACGATGTTACAGTAGAAGCTGAACTTGGTGTTCTTGGTGGTGTTGAAGACGATGTTGCTGCAGAAGAATCTAAATATACAAAACCAGAAGAAGTTGTAGACTTTACTTCAAAGACTGGATGTGATTCCCTTGCAATTTCAATCGGTACATCACACGGACGCTGTAAGTTCACTCCAGAACAGTGTACACGCACAGCTGACGGTATCCTTGTTCCACCGCCACTTGCATTCAACGTTCTTGAAGAAATTGAAAAACAGCTTCCAGGATTCCCAATCGTACTCCACGGATCTTCTTCAGTTCCTGTAGAATATGTAAAGATTATCGAACAGTACGGTGGAAAAATCCCTGATTCTGTTGGTATTCCTGAAGAACAGCTCCGCAAGGCTTCTAAGAGTGCAGTTTGCAAAATCAACATTGACTCTGACGGACGTCTTGCTATGACAGCTGCAATCCGCAAGTTCATGGCAGAAAACCCAGGTGCATTCGATCCACGCGAATACCTTAAGCCTGCACGTGAAGAACTTAAGAAGATGTACATGCACAAATGTGTTGACGTTCTTGGTTCTGCAGGTCATGCACAGGACTAAAATAAAAAGCTGCTTTAATTCTTAATTAAAGTATCAGCAGTAAAGGCCGGAGCTTCCATAATAAAGAAGTTCCGGCTTTTTTTTTACAGTCAGAGTCAATATTGTAAAAGCAGGTAATTAATGCTACACTCCTGTTCATGCATGCATTTCTTTTTCTGGCTGTTCCAGCCACCGTTTTATGGTATATTTTTTCTGACAGGAAAAGATCCCCTGTCTCTTACATTATTCCGGTAACTGCAGGAATTTTTTCTGCAACAGCCTATACCATCATTATTAAATTCATAGTTACTCTTAACGAAAAAATTACAGATTCTCCGGCAGCCTACATAGCCATGCTTAACACAAGATACAACCTGCTGCCAGTCCTTATTATCTGTCTTGCATATTTCTTTATTTCCAGGGATTCACTGGATTTCAGGGCAAAAAGCTTTGTTCCCCTTGCCCTTTCTTTTGAAGAAATCTGCTGCTCTTATTTTGTAATAGGAAATCAGGAAAAAGGCTCTTTCTTCCTTCTTATCTGTTTACCTGCCCTTATCGCATCTTCTTACCTGGGAGCAGGTGCACTCTTAGAAAAAGCAGCTTCTACTTTCACTAATAATTCTAAGGATATTGCCAGAACAGCAGCATTTTCAATTGCAGCTGTCATTCTTATAAGCCTTGTATCTGTAGTTCAGGCCCTCTGGTTCTTTAATAAAGCAGCAGGAGTTTACACAATTTTTACCATTTTACTCTTTGCAGCCGGGATTTTAACTGCAGTACTTTTACGTGAGAAAAACCCCGATAAATCCCCTGAATTGTAAGGCGGCAGAAGGGATTTCCACTAGACATACAGGCAAATAATTTGATAAAATATCTTCTATGCTATTTGAGTATTTTACATACTCGAGCTAAAAGCTCAAAGGAGGAGTGTTGGCAGACAATAAGGGAATGCGCGTGAATGAACAAATCCGCGTACGTGAGATCAGACTCATTGATGATGAAGGTGAACAGAAGGGAATTGTCCCTACAATAGAAGCCCTCAGAATGGCAAAGGAGCGGGACCTTGACCTTGTAGAAGTTTCGCCAAACGCAAATCCACCAGTTTGTAAGATACTTGACTTCGGAAAATACCGGTTTGAACAGGAGAAAAAGCTTCGTGACTCCAAGAAAAACCAGAAGGTATTAAAAATCAAGGAGATTCGCATGCAGCCAAAAATCGGTTCAGGCGACCTTGATACCAAAGCTAAGCATGTTCAGGAATTCCTTAATGAAGGTGACAAAGTAAAAGTAACTATCCGTTTCCGCGGACGTGAACTTGCTCACACTGAATTGGGATTTGATGTCCTGAAAGAGGTTGAAAAGCGCCTTGTAGAAGGATCTTATGCCATCGAAAAGCCTGCCGCTATGGAAGGACGTTTTATGTCGATGACACTGGGTTCTAAGGTTACAAAGCCTAAGAAACCTGCGGCACAGGCTGCTGAGCCGAAATCAGAAGATAATGATTCTGAAAAGCAGCCGGAATAAATCTATTGAGGTAGAAAAATGCCTAAGATGAAGACAAAGAAGTCAGCTGCAAAACGCTACTCTTTAACAGGTACAGGTAAAGTAAAGTACAAGAAAATGAATCTTCGTCATATTTTGACAAAGAGATCGCCAAAAAGAAAGATGCACCTTCGTGCTGCTGGAATCCTTTCAGAAGATTCAGCAAAGAGAGTACGCAAGCAGATGCTTCCGTACGGTTGATTTACAGGAGTAAGAAATGTCTAGAGCAGTAGATGGAACAAAACGTAAGAATCGCCGTGCAAAGATTTTGAAGCTTGCTAAAGGCTTCTATGGCGACAGAAAATCAAACTATAAAGCAGCTAAAGACGCTGTAGTTAAGGCCCTTGATCATGCATATTCAGGACGCCGCAACAAGAAGCGTGATTACCGCAAGCTTTGGATTGCACGTATCAGTGCAGCTGTACGTGAAGAAGGTCTTTCATACAGCCGCTTCATTAACGGACTTCTTAAGGCTGGAGTTACTCTTAACCGCAAGGCTTTGAGCAACATGGCTATTGAAGATCCTGCAGCTTTCAAGGCAGTTGTAGAAGTTGCTAAAAACGCTGTAAAGGCTTAAGTAAATGCTGTCACTCGATCAGATTCTTTTGCTTCAGGAAAAGGTAGAAACCGCCGTAGAAAAGATCTCTTCTTTAAGAGCTGAAGTTTCACGGCTGACTTCGGATAACGATGCTTTACGTAGCAAATGCGCAGAGCTTACAAAAGCGTTAACCGAAAAAACGGAGCAGATTTCTAACCTTGAAACCCAGCATAATCAGATCGAGCAGGGTATTCTTAATGCAATGAATCAGCTGGATTCAGTAGAGAATTCAATTCTTTCAGATTCAGCTGATTCTGATGCTGCAGAATCTAATCTTACTTATACTGCAGCCGATTCAATTAAAAATAACTTTATTCAGGAAGAAACAATTAATACTGAAGAAGAAGAGCTTTCTGAAACTTCAGAAATATCAATTCCTGTTGCACCTTCTGTAAAAGAAGAAATACAAACTTCAGGTGAAAACACAATCACCTACCCTCACAGAAACATAGATCCAAATCTTGATATCTTTTAATAAGCTTTGAGGCTCACATGGGAAAAATCCAGATTAATCTTTTAGGAAGTTCCTTTACAATTCAGGCTAAAGAAGACGAAGACTACCTTAAAAAACTTGTAGAATATTACAGGGAAATTACAAGAACAATTACATCTGCAGGAAAAAACATGGATTCCCTTCAGGTAAGCATTATTGCAGGAATTACTCTTGTAGACGAACTTTATAAAGAAAAAAAACGCAATGCTTCCTGTGAAAAATCCATAAAAGAAAATACGGAAGACGATCTTAAGGCACAGGAAATTGCCCTTAATCTTTTAGACCGTCTTGACGAGGCTTTAATCAGTGATGAATAAAAGCAGAATCTTTGTAGATGCAGACAACTGTCCTGTTCAAGTAAGGGAAATTATTCTTAACAAAGCCCTGGAACTAAAGATAGAAGTTATATATGCAGCAAATCACAATATACCCTTCTCTATTGAAAGTCCTCTATTTAAAATGCAGCTCTGTCCGGAAAGAAAAAATGCTGCTGATGATTACATAGTAGAAAATATTTTGGAAAACGACATTGCAGTTACAAAAGACATTCCCCTGGCACAAAGACTTATTGATAAAAATATTTCTGTAATTAATGACAGAGGCACTCTTTTTGATCAAAAAAAGATTCAGTATCTTCTTGAAGAAAGGGAATTAAGCATGCAGATGGCAGCACTGGGCTTAAGAAAAGCAGCCGGCTGGTCAGCCTTCAGCAAAAAAGATCTGGCTTCCTTTTCTAAAACCTTTAATAACCTGCTCTGGGAAAAAGGATTTTACAAAAATTAAACCCTTAAAGACTGTCAATTGACATATTAATGTCTTCAAGACGGTTTCTTATCTGCATAAAGGCTTCTACAAGTTCAGGGTCAAACTGTTTTCCTGACTGATTCCTTATTTCCTGCACAGTATCTTCTGCAGTCCATTCATCCTTATAACATCTTTTATGACGGAGGGCGTCATAAACATCTGCAAGAGAAACTATTCTGGCTGCAAGCGGAATGTCTGTCCCCCTGAGTTCCTGGTCAATTACATGAGGCATTTTTGTTTCAGGAATATAATCCATGTAGTTAAAATTACCTGGATATCCCCTGCTGCCTCCATCCCAGCGGTCATGATGATGAAGACATACATCCCTTACCATACGGTCTACATCGTTTTCTACGGGAGTAAATATTTGGGCACCAACACAAGTATGTCCCTTCATTATGTCATATTCATCATCAGTAAGGCGGCCTTCTTTTTTTAAGATTTCATCAGGAACTGCAACTTTACCTACATCATGACAGCGGGCGGCCATTCTAAGGTTATCCCTGAATTTCTTTACTTCTCCTTCAGGAATCTGCTTATTGGCTGCATAACGGTCATAAATTTCTATTGCAAAAGAAGAAACCCTTTCTACATGGGCACCAGTCTCTCTTGGATCCCTGAATCCTGCCATCTTTACAAGACGGTCAATATTCATACGGGTAAGATAGGCATATTCATAAATTGAACCTAATTTATTTGCAAACTGGCTGATATAATATTCATCATCTGTATCAAAAGGAATTACATTACTGGCTTCATCCTGAGCATTAATAATCTGAAGAACTCCAAGAATTCTTCCGTTTGTCATCAGAAGGGGAATTGTAAGCATGGATTTGGTGTGGTAACCGCTGGAATTATCAGAAGCAGAGTTAAACTCAAATGGACGCCTGGTTTTCTGACCGGAAGCATCAATTATAAATTCTTCAAGGTTATATACATCAGCAATATTTACGATTTTTTTAGACAGGGCACAATAACCGGAAATTGACTGAGTTGTAGGAATCATCTTATAGGAAGAAAAAGGAAGCTTTTCTCCCGGTGCAAGTTTAGACTGTAAGGTATCATTCTGACTGTAGCGGATCTTAAGAAGATTTTCCTTAGAATCATATTCATAAATGGAACCTGCATCTGCGTTTACAATTTTACGGGCATAAGTAAGAATATTTTCCAGGAGAACGTCAACATCGTGAATTTCCCTGAGTTCATTCTCAATTTCTGCAATTTCTTCTATTTTAATCTTGTGAATATTTGATTCTGCCATTTTTAAACCTGCTCTAAATTATAAAACAGAATAAGCTAAATCACAAGCAAAAGTAGAAATCCTGCCCGTTAAAAATAATACTTGATTCCGCCTTTTACAGGAATGGCAAGATTAAGGGAAGGATTGCAGTTTGTAAATTCAAGACCGGCCCTGACACTGGCTTTAATAAATACTTCCACGTTATAAGAAGTAAAGCAGCTTAAACCTCCACAAAAACCTGCATCTGCAAAATAAGTGCCATAAAAGCCTGCAGCAAATTCAGGTCCATAAAAATAATGCAGGTATGTTCCGGAAAAAACAGGACTTGCTATGTAATAATCAAAGGAAAATTCTGCTGCTGATAAAATGTCACTGCCATCTTTTGAAAAATCCAGAAGACAGTCTGCAAAAAAACAAAGGGGAATAGTTTCTTTTTTAAAATTAATACCCGCTGAAAATAAATCAACCCTGTCATCAATAATATTTGAATCAAGGGCATCACTGTTAAAGGATATTGCACCGGCAGATATGCCGGCAGAAAAACCTGCAGCCCGCAAAGGGACTGCCGTACTTAAAAGAAAAAGTACAGCAGTCATAAAAATATTTTTCTCAAGCCTTAATTTAAAAACCATGACTGTATTTTAAACACTTGTAAAAGAAAGTCTATCCCCTTCTACATTAATTTTAATTGAAGAACCTTCTTCAAACTTAAAGGAAAGGATTTCTTTTGCAAGAGGATTTTCTACATAAGTCTGCACTGCCCTCTTTACAGGTCTTGCACCAAATGCAATGTCATAACCATGACTTGAAATAAAATCGCATACACTTTCATCGTATTTAAGGGTCAGGCGCTTTTCTTCAAGTCTCTTTGCAAGACGATCAAGCTGCAGGGATACTATTTTGTTAACAGCTGCCCTGTCCAGAGGCTTAAACATTACAGTCTCATCGATACGGTTAAGGAATTCAGGACGGAAAGTCTGTTTAAGAAGAGTATCAAGTTCTTCATTTATTTTTTCCTGAGAACTACCCTTCTGAGTTTCTTCCAGTATCATCTGAGAGCCCAGGTTACTGGTCATAATAATGATTGTATTCTTAAAATCAACAAGCCTGCCCTGACCGTCTGTAAGCCTTCCGTCATCAAGAACCTGAAGAAGGACATTAAATACGTCAGGATGAGCTTTTTCTATTTCATCAAAAAGAACAACACTGTATGGACGGCGACGTACTGCTTCTGTGAGCTGGCCGCCTTCATCATAACCAACATATCCTGGAGGAGCACCAATAAGACGGGTAACGGAAAACTTTTCCATATATTCACTCATGTCTATACGGGTTAAAGATTTTTCGTCGTTAAAGAGAAAATCTGCCAGAGTTTTTGCAAGTTCTGTTTTTCCAACACCTGTAGAACCAAGAAATAGAAAACTTCCCAAAGGACGGTTTGGATCACTTAAGCCTGCCCTGTTACGGCGGATTGCATCAGAAACAACTTGAACTGCCTGGTTCTGACCTATAACCCTCTTGTGAAGCTCTTCTTCCAGCTGCATATACTTCTGCTTTTCTCCTGTCATCATTTTTGCAAGAGGAATACCTGTCCAGCTGGAAACAACCCTGGCTATATCTTCTTCCGTAACTTCTTTTTTAAGAAGACTTTTTCTTTCTTCACTTATATTCTGGTCTGTATTTTTATCTTCTGACTGAGATTCAGAAAGCCGGACTTCGAGATCTGGTATAATTGAATACTTGTATTCTGCAGCCTTTTCCAGTTTGCCTTCCCTGGTAAATTTTTCCATTTCAAAACGAGCCTTTTCAAGTTCTTCCTTAAGCTTGCGGCTTCCTTCAATAAGGGACTTTTCATTCTGCCACTGAAGTTTCATGGAATCATGAGTAGACTGAAGTTCTGACAATTCTTTTTCCAGCTTATTCAGTCTTTCCTTACTGGCATTGTCATCTTCCTTGGAAAGGGACTGCTTTTCTATTGCCAACTGAAGAATCTTACGTTCAATCTGATCAAGTTCTACAGGCTGACTTTCTATTTCCATCTTAAGGCGGCTGGCAGCTTCATCAACAAGATCAATTGCCTTATCAGGAAGAAAACGGGTTGTAATATAACGGTTGGAAAGCACTGCTGCACTAACAAGAGCTTCATCATTGATTTTTACACCATGGTGAATCTCATACTTTTCCCTTAAGCCCCTTAAAATTGCAATTGCATCTTCTACGGAAGGTTCTGCACAGAATACCTGCTGAAACCTTCTCTCAAGGGCAGCATCCTTTTCTATATACTTGCGGTATTCGTTTAAGGTTGTTGCACCAATAACGTGCATGTCTCCCCTGGCAAGAGCAGGCTTTAAAAGATTGCCGGCATCCATGCTTCCTTCTGCAGCTCCAGCACCTACTATAGTGTGAAGTTCATCAATAAAGAGAATTATTCTTCCATCAGATTTTGAAACTTCATTAATTACACCCTTAAAGCGCTCTTCAAATTCTCCACGGAATTTTGCACCTGCAACAAGAGCTCCCATATCAAGACTTAAAAGCCTCTTATCCTTAAGACTGTCAGGAACATCAGATGAAGCAATTCTTCTGGCAAGACCTTCAACAATTGCAGTTTTACCAACACCTGGTTCTCCAACCAGTACAGGATTATTTTTTGTGCGGCGGCAAAGAACCTGCATTACACGGCGGATTTCTTCATCACGGCCAATAACCGGATCTATTTTATCCTGTCTGGCCCTTGCTGTAAGATCAATACAATATTTTTCCAGAGTACGCATTTTGCTTTCCGGGTCCTGAGAATCAATGGACTGATTTCCCCGGACAGCTTTTAAGGCATCAAGAAGAACATTTCTTTTAATACCCTTTTTATTAAGAAGTGATGCTACGTCATCAGAACATTCTGTCATGGCAAGAAAAACATGTTCAACAGAAAGATACTGATCCTTAAAGAAAGCCATTTCTCCCTCTGCCTTTGCAAATGCTTTCTGAGCAGCAGAAGATAAAGTAATATTTGTCATGCCTTTTACAACAGGATAGTTGTTAAGCAGGCCGTCAACTTCTGACAAAAGCTGGGAAGGATTAAGACCTATACGTTCAAGGAGAGGAGGAATTATTCCGTCATTCTGGGACAAAAATGCATGAAGAAGATGGGCATTGGATATTTCTGCGTGGTCTTTCTGCCGGGCAAGAGTGCCGGCTTCCTGAAGTCCATCCTGAAGTTTAAGAGTCATCTGTTCATAATCCATAACTAACCTCCGGCAGGATTTTATTTTACCTGTCACTTATAAAATACTCAAATCCGGAGGCAGATGACAAATTTTTTTTTTACAGTTCTGGAAGTTCTATATTTCCGTATTCACAGATACAGTTGGATATTTTAACCTGTTCTATAAGTTCAATATTCTTCTTTTTGGACTTAAATATCTTTAACTCACCATATCCGCTGGCACCGCTTAAAACCTTTAAGAGTTTACGGCCGCCTTCCGGACATTCATATTCCCGGATGGACATGTCAGACTGGAGACAGTAAATATCAATATCAATAATGTATTTTTTATTATGAACACTAACAGTCCAGTGAAGTTTTTCTCCGTCTTCGTCTACAGGCATCTGGGTAAAATCATAACTAAGGGTATACTTTTTACTTTTATCTGCAGAGAATTCACACCTTAAACCTTCTATATCAACAAGAACAGAAAGTTTGCTGTTAAACTCTCCCTGTACTGCAAAGCATGTATTAAAAAGATTTTTACCGGAAATTACACTTAAACAGTTGGA
>NZ_JAILGZ010000155.1 GCF_024696245.1 Treponema sp. | reverse complement strand
GAAGTAAGAAGCCATGTGAATGGGACTATGCTGATCAGGCTGTTTCAATTCTTGATGACGTTATGCCATATGGTGTTATTATTGGTAATCATGATTATGATGAATGGAAGTGGTCTTTTGCCCGTCGGGGTATAGTTGTTAAGGGTTGTAAGTATTTTACCAGGTATTTTGGTCCTGATTCCAGACATTTTAAGGGTAAAGACTGGTATGGAGGGGCAAGTGAAAATGGACTTAATTCATTCTCCATTTTTAAGGCCGGAAAAAGAAATTTCCTGTTTATCGGGCTTGAATTTGAACCTTCGGATGAAGCATTAAGCTGGGCCCAGTGGGTAATAGATGAACACAAGGACTTACCTGTTATACTGGCAACTCATGGTTATCTTGGTTATGAAAAGGAAAATACAGAAAACGGAAATTACTGCTATCTGGGCCTGCATCATCATCTTAAAGGTGAAGGAAATGGAGGTCGAGCTATTTTTGAAAAACTTGTCAAAAAGAATAAAAATATTTTTCTGATTCTCTGTGGTCATGTATTTGATGTTTCCAGTGGTGAAGGTTTAAGAGTTGATATTAATGATGATGGATATAAAGTATATTCTATTGTTTCTAATTATCAAAAAAGGGCTGATCTCTGGAGAGTAAATGGATTTAAAGGGACTGCTAAACCAAGTGGGGATGGCTTTTTAAGACTGATGAAATTTGATATGGATAGAAAAATCCTGAATGTTCAAACATACAGTACGGAATTTAATTCTTTTGAAATTGATGCTGATAGTGATTTTGCCCTTGATTTAGACTGGGATTGGGATGAGAGATTTTCTTCAAGATAGAAGAGTTTTTTTCCGATTTATTTAGTAAGGTCTATTTTACTTAGGGGTTTGTTTTTATGGTACAGTTTTATTTACTTTCTGTTGTTTTTAATATAATTGCAGCATTGGTTCTGGTATATGGTAAGAATTTTGCTGATTCTGCTGTAAAAAAAGCTGATGAAGTTCCTGACGATTCTATTATTGATGAAGAAGATAGTGATGTATTTGATTTGTCAGATTCAGAAAAGAAAGAAAATACAATGATTCCAGGGCTTGATAATGGCACTTTCAGGCTTGTTCTTGGAATTTTGTGTGCTTTTGTAGGACTTATTAAGCTTGTTTCCGCTTACAGGGGAATCCCGGTTTTAGGAGATTTGCTTCCTTCTATTGCAGGTATTTTAGCCGGTGGTTCCATGCTTGTAGAATATTATTATATAAGTTGTATCGAACCTGAACTTATTCCGGATAGTGTAAGGGCTGTTTTTATTGATTCAAGAAGATATATAGGTATAGCTTGTTTTGTAATTGCACTTTTGCATTTTATTATGCCTTCTGCACTTATTTTTTAAGGATATTTAATGAGTAGAGTGTCTGTAGTTTGTTTATGTTACCATGATGGAAAAGTTTTAGTTGCTCATAGAAATCCCGGAGGACAAATGGGTAACAGATGGGAATTTCCTGGTGGTAAGGTAGATGGAACTGAAAGCGATGAAAAAGCAATTCTCAGGGAAATGCATGAAGAATTTGATGTAGATGTAAAAGTTCTTTCAAAAATATGTTTTAAAAATTTTGTAAATCAGGATGTTAATTTAACTCTGCATGTTTACAGTGTAGAGTTTCCTCATGATGGTCTTGCTAAACCTTTTAAATTGACAGAACATACTGAATATAAATGGGTGAATTTTAATGAAATCCGGCAGCATGAATTTGTAGATAGTGATTATTCTATTCTTAATGACTGCAGAAATTTTTTTGAGGTTAATTAAAAATGTATAGTAAATATCTGACTCTGTTATTTATTGCATTGTCTGCTGTCTTTTTTTCATCATGTTCAAAAGAAAAACCAATAGATATTAGTTTGGATAATCCTGAAAGTATAAATCCTGATCTTCACTGGGCTCTAATAAATGAACCATTTGTTGCTTTTAGAAATGATTCTGATTTTGATAGTGAAGTTTCTTCCCATGGCAGACTTGGTGATGTTGAAAAAATAATTGGTGTCTTTAGAAAAAAAGAAAGGGTATGGTACCGTTTTTCTAAAGGATGGCTGGATGCTGACTGTTTAATTGTTTACGATACACAGCTGAAAGCGTTATCAAAAAGTAAGGAATTATTAAATAAATAAAAAAAGCATTACTTAAGTAAATGATACACTTTAACTTAAGTAATGCTTTTGTTTTCTGATTATTTACGAATAATATTTACTGCTTCTTCTACAGAAATATCTGCAAATTGTTCCCTTGTTTTTAAATTTTTAAGGGTAAGCTTGTCCTGAGCTGCCTGTTCTTTAGAAATTAGTATTCCCCATGGCATACCTTTCTTTTCTGTAACATTATATTGTCTGTTCATTTTTACGCAGTCTGGGAAAACTTCAACACTGATATTTTTTGCCCTGAGCTGACCTGCAGTCTTTTGATAATGAATGGCAAGTTCTGAATCCGTATTGAATATTTCAGCATCCAGATATGAACCTTTTGCATTAATCATTCCAAGTTCATTAAGACCTGCAATGAGTCTGTCCAGTCCTATAGATGCTCCAACACCCGGAACCTTATCTTTCATATACAGTCCGGCAAGATTGTCATAACGTCCACCAGAACATACTGAACCAATAGAAGGAAGATCATTAAGGAATGTTTCGTAAACAACTCCAGTGTAGTAATCGAGTCCACGGGTTATACTTGGATCGAGTACATAACAGTCTTGTATTCCAGAAGCTTTCATCATTTCATGAATGTCTTTCATGCGTTTTGAGTCTTCTGCTTCTCCACCTGCAAGTTCTTCTATATGTTTGAGGGTTTCATCCCAGCCTGAAAGAGGTTTGATATATTCAATAATTTGTTTTGATGAATCCTGATTATGTAAAACTTCATTAAGTTCCTTGAGGACTTCTTCTTCTCCAACTTTTGCAATTTTATCAACAATGCGGAGTACGTCTTCTGATTTTTCTGCTGCTCCTATTTTTGCAAGGAACCTGTTAAAGATTCCACGGTGATTTACATGAATTGTAATTTTTTCTACACCTATCTCTTTAAGGGCTGCCTTCATCAATGCAAGGGTTTCAAAATCTGCAGTTGCACTGTCACTGCCAACAGTGTCAAAATCGCACTGTACAAATTCACGGTAGCGTCCTGCCTGAGGTTTTTCTCCTCTCCATACTTTAGCTATATGATAACGCTTGAAAGGAAAATAAAGTTCTTCCCTGTGTTCAGCTGTATAGCGGGCAAAAGGAACTGTAAGGTCAAAGCGCATTGCAACGTCCCTGCCTCCATTGTCTTCAAAACGGAAAACCTGTTTTTCTGTTTCTCCATTACTTTTTCGAAGAAGAATTTCTGTGTATTCAAGTACAGGTGTATCAATTGGTACAAATCCGTATGCTCTGTAAGTGCGTGTCAGTTTTTCCTGCAAATCTGCACGTAAAATTTCATCCTGAGGAAGAAAATCCCTGAATCCTTTTAATACTTTAGGTTGAATTAAATCTGCCATAATGGTATGTATTTTATATTTTATTCATGGAATTTACAACGGGGAGTATTTACCCTGATCAGGAGAAAAATGATGATTCAAATATTTGGAAGCAGTAAAAGTTTTGATTGTAAGGCGGCACAGAGATTCTTTAAGGAAAGAAGAACAGCATTTCAGTTTATAGATTTGAAGGAAAAGACAATGTCCCGTGGCGAATTTAACTCCGTTATAGATGCCCTGGCTAAAGATTATGGAAGCCGGCTTGAAGCTTTAGAAGCTATGGTTGATAAAAAGTCAAAAAAATATTCGGAATTTGAATATCTTGATGATAGTGAAAAGGAAGAAAAGATATTTGATAATCAACTTGAGCTTCTCCTTCTTCCTGTATGTAGAAATGGAAAAATTTCTGCATCTTTTGGAGTTAAACAGAATATCTGGGAGAAATGGCTTTAATTTGATTAGTTTAAAATACTATTGAAGAAATCTTAAAAATGTACTAATAATCTCCATACTAAATTTTTTAATGCTTTATTTAAATTCTAACACTGTGAAATTCAGGGCAAGCTCCACTACCGTAAAATGCGGACTAGAAGTATTAATGCATGCAAGGGGATGTATTGTATGATTAACAAATTAAAATCTTTTTTTAACTCAATGGTTTTTGCACTGGCTTTGTCATGTGCATTTTTTTCTTTTTCACTTTTATCCTGCAGTCAGGATGATGATTCAAATCCAGAACAGACAGAGACTGAAGCTCAGAATGAGGAAGCTTCTGATTCAGCTGCAGGTACAGAAAATGCTGACGGAGTAAATGCTGGAGATGGGAACACTTCAGAAGATAATGCTTCTGATTCAGCTGCAGGTACAGAAAATGCCGACGGAGTAAATGCTGGTCAGGATAATTCTGTAGAAGAAATTGAGTTTACAGGCTATGTGATTGAGGGCTTTTATCAGAAAGATACAGACCCTTCTGATGATTCACTTACTATAACAAAGAATACGCTTACAGATTATTCAGGTAATATTTATACCATTAAAGATTATGCTGTATGGTTGGAGTCAACTACTGAAGGTTTTCCTTTAAGGGTTGCTTATCTTGTGACTGATGGTAAAAACAACTATCTTTGTTCAGTCTGGTATTATATTAATAATGGAAAAGATTATATAAAGTGGAATCCACCTGTAGAATCGGCTTTAACATCATGTCCGGCTGAATTTGATTATAATAATCCTGATTGCAATACAGGTAATATATCTAAAGCCTTAAAAAGTGATCTTACATGGTCTGTTGAGTATTACAATGAAACTGAAAACCTGATTTTAACAATCAGTAAAACTCCAGGTAAAAATCCTCATGTAAGTTATGGATCAAAAGAATGGGATGTATCTTTTAATACTTTTGTAAAGAATATGGAATTATCAATGCCTGCTGGTGAAGACAGAATGGAAATGGAAGTTGATGAGGCTCTATGGTGGTCTTCTTCAACTTATTCACCTGCATTAATTCATGAAGGAAAAGCAAGAATAGATTATCCTCTTATTGATTCATATACTGCATTCTATGAGCTTCAGTGCTGTAACTCTTATGGTATGTATTTACTTTCTGTAACTAAAGGTAACTATAATTATGATGAAGAGGAAGATATGGAATATATAGACTATTCAATTATAGGAAACTTTACTCTTACGGAAGAAGAATATAATAAGCTTATGGTGCACTACAGATAAATGCATCAGATGTAAAAACATTGCCTGAAGGCAGGTCGTCTTTTTTTTATTTTTCTGCTATTATTTGATTATGTTATTTGCAGTTGATATTGGCAATACAAATGTAGTTGTTGCTGTTTTTGATAAAGATAAGATACTTGCCCAGTGGCGTGTTGCAAGTGATACAAGAAGAACGGGAGATGAGTATTCGTCCACTATTCTTACTCTTGCCAGGGATGCCGGAATTGATGTTTCCGGTTTTGACAGGGCTGTAATTTCTTCTGTAGTACCGGCTCTTATAGGTCCCTTTGTAATTGTTTGTCAGAGGGTTTGTAAAGTACAGCCACTTGTGCTTACTTCTGCCATGGCTACAGAGAGAAAGCTCCCTGTTCATCTTCCTGATAATTCCACAAGGGAACTGGGAACTGACCTTCTTTGTAATGCCCTTGCAGCCTGGGAAGAACTTGAGCAGCATACCAATATTGTCGTTGATTTTGGAACAGCCCTTACACTGACTGTTACTTCTTCTCAAGGAGAAATTCTTGGGGGAACTATCAGTCCTGGTCTGGGAACAGCCGTAAAAGCCCTGGCAACAAATGCAGCCCAGCTTCCTTTTGTTCCCCTTGAGGCTCCGTCAAATGTTATAGGTGCAACTACAAAGAGTGCAATTCAATCTGGAATAGTTTTAGGTTATAAAGGACTTGTTGAATCCCTTGTTTTTCAGGTAAAGAAGGAACTTGAAGTAAGGGGAGAAAAACTTGAGGATATCCGCGTTATTGCAACAGGAGGCCTGAATTCAGTTTTAAAACCTATAACGGAATGCTTTACTGCGGTAGACAAGGACCTGACTATAAAGGGACTTTTGTATATTTCAAAAATACTTCAACCTTAGTATGAGATAAAGTCCTTAAACTGAACTCCCTCTCCGCTTTTTACATCTGAAGTAAGCTTTGCACCTGAAGTCATATTGTAAAAGTCCGGGTGAATGCCGGGGGTCAGTATTTTTTCAGTTCTAAGAACTGCTATATCACCTTCTTTTATTACATGGCCTTTTTTAAAAGAGGCTGTGTAGTGAAGGCTTCTGTTTGTTCTTCCATAATTATCTTTTTCACTTTTTCCAAGTTTTTTTATTCCGTCTCCAAGGCAGGCTTTAATCACTTCCGGTGAATATTCCTGAGAAAGTGTTTTTATTGTGTAGTCAAAGGCAGCCTGAGGTATATCTTTACTGCAAGAAGCGGTATTTCCGCCTTTTAGGGCTATTTCTTCTTTTTTGTAACGTTCTATAAGAGCCTGGGTTTGGTTAAGGGCGTGACTCATTAAGGCAAATTTTTCCGGTGTAAGGGCAACCGGGTCGTCCAGTCCTTCGCTTTCGTTGGAAAGGGTAAAGTGTTTTTCTACCATTGTTCCTCCGCAAATTGCACTTAATACAGGAACAAGAACAGGATCTGTAGAGTGATCACTTATTCCACAGTCAATGCCAAAAATTGCGGACAGGTTTTTTACAAGTTTTACATTATATTCTTCAACAGGGGTCGGGTAAAAAGTTGAACAGTGCAGGAGTGTCAGGTTTTCTTTTTTAATTCCACCGTCATAAAGAATGTTAAGGGCTTTTTCTATATCTCCCAGTGTGGAAACTCCGCTGGATAAAACAAGGGGAATATTACTGCACAAGAAGGATGTTTTCTGTAAGAGAGGTATATGGTTTAGCTCAGGAGAGGCAATTTTTACCATGTCAGGTTTTATGTTAACAAGTTCACTTAGACTTTTTAAGCCAAAGGGTGAACAAAGAAATTTAGCCTTACATTTATGGGTGTATTCAAGGCATTCAGCAAAAAAATCAGGACTTACTTCCAGTTCCTTAAAGCGATTGTAAAGGGGAATTTTTCCTCCAGGGAGATTAACAAAACCTGTATCCGGATGGAGTATTTCTGAAGCATAAACCCACTGAAATTTGATTATGTCGGCTCCGCTTTCACAGGCTGCAAAAATCATTTCCCTGGCTTTGTTTATATCACCACAATGAGATGTTCCGATTTCTGCTATTATTTTCATTGATTCATCCTTAATTATCTTTATTTAGATATTAAAATTATCGGTAATTACACAAATTGAATGAAGCCTGAGTATTTCTTATTCAAAGAGTAATAACTGTGGAGGCGGGTTAACCAGAAAACTTTTTTGTCTTGCAGGAGATATTTCTTCCATAGGACCAATGCTGCCTGTAAGAATTGGAGAATTATCCTTGTGTTTACGAAAATTTTCTTCTGCCAGTTTATGATCTGTATTTGCATAACAATAAAGACAGCCTCCGGGGCAGGTGTCATAGGCACCTATGTCATTACTTTTTATGCAGAGACAGTTAGATCTCATACCTGTGTGTTTAAGGGGTCTGAAATCAAGGTCATTGGATTTTCCCAGAATATCCAGGGTTACACAACCTTCTCTTTGTATTCCCCAGTGTGAATAGTCAGTTTTATCTGCACAGATTTTTATTTTCATACGGTATTTTGCTGCAATTTTACCAAAGCCTTTTGCAAGTTCTTCCCTGGCATCCTGGGGAACTGCTTCCAGCTGGGGAAAGTTCTGCTCCAGTTTTTTATAGAGCTGTACAAAGCTGAAAATACATGTATCAACATGCTGGTGGAGTCTTGCCGTCATATGTTCAAATGTAATAAGGTGCTGCTGAACCGTATACTTTTTATTTAAAAGCACAGGGTCATATCGCCAGGCAATTCTTTTTTTACCTGCAATTCTTTCAAGCTTAATGAGGGTGTCGATTGATTTGTCTATATCAGGTATATTTTTTTCTATATCCTTTCCGTATGCTGTAATTGTATAAAAAAAGTAGGTGTTAAATCGGGAAGTTATTTCTTCCAGATGGGGAAGGATAGGTTCATAATTTTTAGAACAGAAGATTACGCAGTCAACTGTATCAGGAGAAAGAGTGTATTTTGTTAATTTTTCCGGATACATAGGGTTTCTTACATATACAAACCCCTGTCTGAATCGTTCCAGCAGCCACTTGGAATAAAAGTGTACCAGGTCTGTTCTGCCGCCTGTATTTATAATCATGGGAAGATTCTAGCATTTTATACTTTAATTTTACAGATACCCTTTCTACTATATTTTTTTTATCAAGGGTGTTACAATTTGTCTATGTTAAAGACTTTAATAAAAATGATTAATGCTTTCAGTTCCAATACGGATCCTGGAGCAATTGCCCATGCCTTTGCATGCGGTGTAGTACTTGGTTTTATTCCTAAGGGAAACCTTCTCTGGATACTTCTCTTTGTTTTTATCTTTTTCATGCGCATTCAGAGGGCTACTTTTTCCCTTACCATAATAGTAGCAGCCCTTTTTGCACCTTTACTTGATAATCTCTTTGATTCTCTGGGCTACTGGATGCTTACAAACGAATCCCTTGTTCCTTTTTACCGGACAATTCTTGATATTCCTTTTGTAGCCTTTACAAAAATCAATAATACCATGGTTATGGGTAGTTTTGTTGCCGGCCTTATTCTTTATATACCCTGCTATGTTATAGGCCGTGTATTTGTATGGTTGTGGAGAAAGTATCTTGCTGATGCAATCCGCAGGAGTAAGCTTGCCAAAATTACAAAGCAGATTCCTCTCATTCAGAAGCTTTCATCCCTTGCTTCAAAGATTTAATTCAGGAGATTTCAGATGGAAAAGAAAATAAGCGTAAAAGAAAAGAAAGCTCCTGCAGAAAAAATACAGAAGCAGAAAAAAGAAAAGAGAATGTTTCCGGCAAAGAAGCTTCCGGGGCTTTTTAAGAAAGCTTACAGCGAAAAAAAATTCAATAGTAAAATTCTTTCAAAAATTTATGTTCCTAAGGACAAAGCTGATATTAAGGCAATGTTTGCTAAGGGAAATAACAAGGATAAGCCTGATTTGTTCTGTATAGATATGACTTCAAGCTTTACCAAAGTTGAGCTTATGAGGTTTAAAACTCTGGCAAAGGAAATAAAAGGGCAGAAGGGCAGAATTAAACTGCTTCCTCTTATTGCTACAGCTGCTGCCATGGCTGCAATTGTTCTTGTTGTTGTAACTTTTAAGAATGTAATTGTTAAAAATGCCATAGTGTCTGCCTGTGAAGGTATCTTTGAGGCTAAAACTGATGTTGATTCCGTAAAGGTAGAAATACTGGGGGCACAGGTAAAGATTAAGGGGCTTGCGGTAGGTGATAAGAATTCTTATTACAGAAATCTTTTTGAAGCAGAGACTATTGATTTTGATTTTAATCTGACACAGATTCTCCGTGGAAAATTTGTCTGTGAAAATCTTGAATGTTCAGGAATGGCCTTTAATACGAAAAGAAGCACCAGTTGTTATATAAAACCAAAGGCTAAATCCAATGAAGAAAGTGCTTTTACAAAGGCTTTAAAGGAAAAAACAAATTTAGCCCTGGAAGACCTTAAGGCTCAGGCAGCTCAGCTTGTTGGTGGAGATGATGTGGACTCTATAGTAGAAAACTTTACATCTCAGCTCCAGACTCCGGAAGCTGCAAAAAATGCAGAAAGTAAGGCTCTTGAAGTTTCAGAAAAATGGAAGACAAGGCCTGCTGAATTAAAGGCCGAAATTGATTCTAAAACTGCTGAAATTAACGAAAAGATAAAAAGTCTCAATAATGTAAATAAAAATGATCCTGCCGCTGTAATTAAAGCAATAGAAACTATAGATTCCCTTCTTAAGGAATTTGATGAAAGTAATAAAAATGGTCTTAAATATAAGGTTACTGCCGTTCAGAAGGAGGCTTCGACAGACTTTAATGATTTAAAGAATGCTTCTTCAACACTTACAAAGGCAGTTTCCCATGATTCTGATTTTGTAAAGAACCGGGTGTCTTCCCTTATTGGAACTATTGCAAATCCAAAGGCTTTTATTACCCAGGCCCTTAATACTGTAGGTTATGATGTTCTTGGAAAATACTATCCTTATGCCCAAAAACTTGTGGATTATGCCCTTGAAGTAAGACAGAATGCCATAGCAGAAAAGGAAAAGAAGGCTGCAGAAACAGAAGTTAAGAAAATTGAAAAACAGACTGAAAAAACAACAGCTAGCCGTAAAGCCGGTACAACTTTCTGGTATTCACAGGAATATCCTGCAGTTCTTATAGAGAGAGTTTACGTATCAGGTCCTTCATTTGAGGCAAAAATTATAGAAGTTGCCAGCAATCCGGATATACGTAACAAACCTTGTGAGTTTACCGGTGCCTATTCATATTATGGTGTAAATCACAACGCTGCTTTAGTAGTAGATGCCAGAAGTCAGAGCAGTCAGCCTTTAATCAGTGCTGATTATAAAGGTAATGGTTTTAAGGCCTCTATTGACGGAAGTAAAATTGCTCAGGGAAATGGTATTCCTTCAATTGATGGAAATATGAATCTTAATTTTTCCGGAACTGCAGATTCTGATGGCTTTACTTTAGGCGGAAAGGTTGATTTGAATCCTGTAAGCCTTACATCTGATGGATTTGCCAGTGAAAGGGCCAGCCGTTATTATAA
>NZ_JAILGZ010000128.1 GCF_024696245.1 Treponema sp. | reverse complement strand
AAAGTAGACAAGGAGCAGGTTGCATTCTCTGTACGTGAGTTCAAGAGAAAGCAGCAGCGCGACGAAATCTCTCAGTATATGTCAACTTCAGGCGACGATGATGACGGCGCATATACACTTGGAGATATGTTAAAGTCTCAGAAGAATGACTAATTAGATTAGATTGCGGTGGGAATGGAAAAGAAAGTAACTCCTTTTGCGGGGCAAAGCAGTTTTGCAAAGGAAATGAGTTCGCTTGTACAGACTCTCTCTCAGAATAACGCTTCGGTGTTACTCATAGGCGAGAAGGGGACGGGCAAGCGTCTCATTGCACAACACATCCATTCTTCCGCAGTTAAATCAGCTGGTGCTGACAAAAGTACCAGTTATTTTTTTGAGATAAATTGCAGGTCATTTTCCGAGGCGCAGGTTATAGATAGTTTTGAAACTGTTAGCCGTATGATTTTATACGGTCAGCGCTTAACCTTATTCGTAAGTTCTGCTGAAACGCTTTCAAAATCTATGCAGGCTGCTTTTTTGGATTTAATTAAAAAACAGTCAGCAAATAATCTGAGTTTCAAAATAATCTGTACAGTTGAACATCCACTTGAAGTTTTAGTTTCATCGGGTGTTTTTTCGTCTGAGCTTTATTCAAGGCTTAGTACTGTGGTTCTTAATGTTCCACCGCTGCGCCAGAGAACAGAAGATATTATTCCAATTGCTCAGTCATATTTATTAAGGTTCAGTAAAAAATCTGGACTTGGTTTTTCTGAGTTTTCTGAAGGTGCAAAAGCAGCAATGCTTACACATTTCTGGCAGGGAAATACAGACGAATTAATAAATGCTGTACAGCGCGCTTTTATAGTAGGTAATCCGCCTGTAATTACAGAAAGTGATTTAGGCTTTACTTTAGGAACTCCTGCAGTAGGAGAAACTGTTGAATCTGTCGGCAAAGACGGCGGAGACAAAACTCTTAAAACTGCTGTGGATGCTTTCAAGCGTGAATATATCATAAGAATCCTTTCCGAAAACGGCTGGAACCAGACTAAGGCTGCTTCTGTTCTTGGAATTCAGAGAACTTATGTTATCAGACTGATGAATGAACTGCAGATAGAACGGAAATAATTTTTATAAATTGAGGTTTATATAAAATGGCAGATTACGAAGAAATGACCGCAAGCAAAAAACTTGCAGGTTTTATCGAGAAGCGCAAGGTAGCTTTCATTGCTATTCTTATTGCATTCGTATGTCTTTTGGCAGGCTATGTAGTTTGTGCTTCTATTGCAAACAGCAACAAAGCTAAAGGTTTGCAGGCTATTGATGAAATTACATTCGAATTAACAGATAAGAGTTCTGGTCTTACTGATGAAGAAACAGAAGTAAGACTTAACACTGCATTTGAAAAGGCTTCGGCTTATACAAAAAAAGGTGGAATTACTGGAGCTCGTGCTAACATGCTTTGTGCTGATATTACTTACCAGCAGAAAAAGTATGCTGAATCAGCTGGTTACTGGAAGACTGCAGCAGAAAAGTCAAAGAAGTCTTATATTGCTCCTTTGTGCTATTTCAACACAGCTGTATGTTCTGAAGAAACTGGTAATATTGATGATGCTGCAACTTATTATAAGCTTGCTGCAGATAACAAGAACTTTGTTATGAGAGCTCACGCATTGTTCAGCTACGGTCGCGTTCTTGAAACAAAAGGTGACTTTGCTGGTGCTTCTGCTGCTTATACAGAACTTAATGACAATTTTTCTGGAGATTCATGGGCTCAGCTTGCTAAGTCAAGACTTATTGCTCTTAAGAACGACGGAAAAATCGAATAATCCATTCTGAAATTTGATATATATGAATAAGGTATTCTGTAAAAAAGGAGTAATCTTCTCTTTGCTTTTTACGGGATACCTTATTTTATTTAACAGTTCCTGCGGGCTGGATACGTTTTATGTTCTTGATGCTCCAACTCAGGTAATTCATCAGCCGGATTGTTCATCAATTGAATATTCTGATAATTATTTTTCCTTTTATACAACTGATAAGGATTACGATACAATAAAGTTTCTGGGAACTGATGTTTATTATAAAATCTACAAGAGTTCTGCAAGATTAAAAACAGAGGCAGAAGATTTAATTACAGCTTCAAATAGAGATGATTCAACAAACTCTGCTGCAGATAAACTTATTCAGTCTTACCGCTTTCAGCCGCTTCGTGGGGCTGGTTATGATGATCAGGTTGTTTTAATTCCTACAACAGGCAGTAATCAACAGATTACAATAAGACTCAGCGATTATCATGGGATTTATCTTTCTCAAATTGCTGTAGACGGCTCAAATATTTACGGAAATCCTTCTCGTGTAATTCCTGTACGAAATCTTCCTGATAAAACTAACTTTAATTTTTCTTCAAAATATCTTCCTAAAAGTGATGAAGCAGACGTAAATACAAGCGGTACTTCTTCTGATGCAGACTGGTATGTAAGTATGTTTGCTGTAGCTGTAGGACAGGATCAAACTTATACATCTGTTTATAGTAATATTCTTTATCTTGGTTCAGTAAAAATTCCATTAGAATAATTTAAAACAAAAAAACTGCCTTAGAAAGGCAGTTTTAAGTGACGCTTGGCAGAATCGAACTGTCGACCTACTGCTTAGAAGGCAGTTGCTCTATCCAGCTGAGCTAAAGCGCCGAAGTGATATTTAATATATCATAAAGTTCATTTTGTTTCAAGAGGTGTAGTGAGCATCTCTTTCATTGTGCGCCAGCCAAGCATTGCGCATTTTACGCGGGCAGGCATGTGTGAAATGTCCTGAAGGGCAGCGGCTTCATCCAGTTTTTCAAGATCTTCTTCTGTTACAGATTCCTTAATCATACGGTCAAAAATATCTGCAAGTTCTAGGGCTTCTTCCTTTGTTTTTCCGATAACGAGGTCTGCCATCATATCTACCGAAGCCTGGCTTATTGCACAGCCGCTTCCTGTAAAGCTGGCATCAATAATCTTTCCGTCCTCGCCAAGCTTCATCTGCAGGGTAATCTGATCGCCGCAGCTGGGATTCACGCCTTCCAGACAAAATGTCGGAGAATCCATATCAGCTTTGTGTGTAGGATTTATGTTGTGTTCGTTGAGAATCTCTCTGTATAATTCTTTTGTGTCCATAATTTTATTATATCTCCATAAAGTCGCTCGATGAATCTCGCTTGAGCCGTTTTTTTTTCAATCTTCGAGGCAGAAGGTCTGGTTATCGATTTTTTTCATTCCGATGGTTTTCCAGAATATTTCTGCATTTGCATTCTTTGCATCAAGATACACTGTTTTGGCTCCAGTTTCAATCATCAGCCTTTCCATGGCGTAGGTGCCGATTCCAAGGCCTCTGTAATCTTTGTTAACCTCAAACAGTTCAATTGATAAACAGTCTCCAATCATCCTGTAAATGCAAACTGCCTTTAAAAGTCCGTCGGAAGGCTGGTAGTCAAAAATCATAAAACTACAGTCTTTAAGAAGAAAAGAAAATTCTCCGTCAGTTGTATAAGATTTGAGCATCGGGAAACTTTCCCATCCTTCAAGAGCCATGTAAGACTCAAAAATATGACAATCAAGAATTCGATAGCTTAAATTCATTAACTGATATTATACCATTGGATTTGTACGGAAACAAGTTTGGTTTGAAAATTGTTTCCATGCGGTATAAATTGTCTAGTCTTTATAGCCTGACCACTCGCGGAGTTTTGAAACCTTTTCAAGGAAGATGTCAACTTCTTCTTCGGTATTATAAAAATAAAGGCTGGCACGTGCTGTAGCTGTCTGACCAAGGTACTGGCCGAGAGGCTGTGCACAGTGGTGTCCGGCACGGATTGCAATATGTTCTTCTGAAAGAAGGGAAGCAATGTCGTGCGGATGAACGCCGTCGAGTGTAAATGTAACGATTCCACATCTCTTAGATGCTTCTTTAGGGCCAATAATGTTGATGTGAGGAATCTGTTTCATTCCGTCGAGCATGCGCTGTGCAAGTTCGCGGTCGTGCGCTTCAATATTTTCAAGGCCGATGGACTGAATATAACGGATAGCTGCAGCCATACCAACTGCGTCTCCAGCACTTACTGTTCCAGCTTCAAATTTATGAGGAACTTCTGCCCAGGTAGCCTTTTCGCGGGTAACGTATTCAATCATTTCACCGCCGCGAAGGAAAGGTTCCATTTCTTCGAGTAAAGCGCGTTTACCGTAAAGAGCGCCGATTCCCATAGGGCCGCAGAGTTTGTGTCCGCTCATGGCAAAAAAATCTGCATTAATGTCCTGTACATCAACCTTCATGTGTGGGGTAGACTGAGCTCCATCAACAATAAAGATAGCTCCAACAGCATGTGCTGCTTCACCAATTTTCTTTACAGGATTTGTAACTCCAAGAACATTGCTTACCAATGGATCACCATAATCTACCGATACCGGCGCTTCTTCGGTGCACATAAAAAAGAACTCATCATGTGGTACTGGCTTAGAG
>NZ_JAILGZ010000102.1 GCF_024696245.1 Treponema sp. | reverse complement strand
TCCACAGGCAGGGTCGTAAATTGATTTTGAACATTCTTTTTTCTTTTGAATATCTTCATCATCAATAAACAAAAGCTCTGTCATAAGCTCAATTACTTCGCGGGGAGTGTAGTGCTGTCCTGCATCTTCGTTATGGGCTTCTGAGAATCTACGGATTAATTCTTCAAAGATATAACCCATTTCTATATTGCTGATTTTTTCCGGGCTGAAGTCTGCTTTTTCGCTTACAAATTCCTGGAGAACTATAAGCAGAAGGTCTTTTTGCCTAAGGCGTTTAAGCTGTTCTCCAAAATTGAACTTTGCAATTATTTCTTCACGAATATTTGCAGAAAATCCGTTTAAGTAGTTTTCAAAGTTTTTGTTTATCTGATTTGGATTTTCAACCAGAGTTTTTAGAGTAAAGTTTGATGTGTTATAAAAAGGATGCCCTGTAATCTGCTGAAACTGAACGCTTTTAATTGCTTCGGGCATCTTTTCTATTTGTTTTGCTTTTTCCAATACCTTGTCGTGGCTTGCTTCAAGAATGCAGTCAAAACGGCGGATTACAGTAAGAGGAAGAATTACCAGTCCGTATTCGTGAGGCTTGTAAGAGCCTGTGAGCTTTTCTGCTATGTTCCAAAGGAGATTTGCTTTTTCTGTTACATTCGATGTTAGTGACATTCTGTATAATTCCTCATTTATTCAATTTGTATATTCTATTTTTGTTGGCACCGCTTGGAAGAATAATTTTTTCTTCTGTCAGTTTAGCGAAAATTTTTCTGACTCCCGCAGGAGAAAGACCTGTTATTTGCTGAGCAATAGAACTGTTTATGCTATCGTTATTTTTTAGATAGTTAAGAATAATATCGCTACTTTTTTGCTTTATCGCTACTTTATCGCCAATCATTTTAGCATTTATCGCTACTTTTTGCTCATATTTCTTTAATAATTCTTCTGAATTTATTACAAGATAGCGGTTCTTTAGTTCATGGTTTTCATTTAAGAGTAGATTTCTAAAAAAGTTCTCTAAAAAGCTGGTATCCATGTAGATTTGCTTTTGAATGTTAGTATAGTTTGCCCGGACAAGAGCATTCCTAAAATACCAGGAATGTTTAGCAAAAATATCATTTGTTACTTCATAACCAAGGGAACGTAAATATTTTATTATAAAAACCGCAGTAGTTCTGGTATTACCTTCTCTAAATGGATGAATCTGCCAGAGGTTTGCCGTGAACCTTGAAAAATGTTTTATAATTTCTTCCTGAGAAAGTCCAATGTAATTAAAATTCTTTTCCTGTTCAAAATCATATTCCATTGTCTTTCTTATTAAGTCATAACCTGAATAATAGACAGTATCTCCCTGTAATACCCATTCTTTTTTTGTGATATTAACATCACGGATTTTTCCTGCAAATTTAAATACTCCGGTAAACAAGCGCTTGTGGATATTCAAAAATTCAAGCGGGGTAAAAGAAAAAGAATCTTCGTTGAGCAATTCCGTTATATGAGAAGAAACTATATCTGCTTCTTCTTTTTCATCATCATCTTCGTCTCTTGAACTTTTACTTTCATAATACGATTTGATTAAATTTTGAACTTCTTTGATTGAGATTTTACCTTCAATATTTTTCTTGGCAGTTTCAATTAAATATGCGGAGGGTTTTAAATTATCAACAGCCTGTAAGCCAATTGCTGTTTGCCAGGCGTAAGCTTTCTTTTTCTTATCTGGCTCTCCTTGGATCAAGTACTGTGCAAAGTCTTCAAAACTAAAATCGTCCATTTTTTCCTTTACGCTAAATGTAATTTATGTGTCAGATGTTCGTAAACCGGCATTCGTATTTCATCTTTAAATGAATACAAGAAATCTTCGTTTGTAGTAAGAACATCCCGCACTTTATCTGTAATTTCCGGTGAAGAAAGAGCGGTATTCACAAAAACTGTAAGTCCATCATTTCCATTATACTTTAGTTCATATTTTGGATATTGTTTTACAAGCCCAATATTGCAGAATGACTTGTCTGCGGCAAAACTCTTTTTGAATGCGCTCAATGCGGGAACAATATCTTCATCTGTAAAATCGGTTCCAAAGCGAGAGTTTATCCTACTTACCATTTCCTGCACTGTAGTTGGTGCTGGCTTTTGAACTTCTTTTGCTCCTCCGTCTGGGCTTGGCTGCACTATTGAGCCATCTCCTTCTACAAGTTTGATTGCTTCTGTCATTTCAAAATCAATCTTGTAATCAGAAAGTTCAATAAGTTTTCTGATATCAGAAGGTTTTACAACATTATCAGGACTTACAGATTTTAATCTTAACAATGGATTAACAAGTCGTAGATATAAACCAAGCTTTACGAGTTCTGCATCTTTTATGTTTTCTATATTCTGCAGGAACATAAAAATTTTTACATAGCGGATGCATTTATGCTTAAACTCTTTTTTATCTTCATCTTTTAATTTTTTATAGCGGGCAAGGAAATCTGCAACAAGATTCATGGTTTTTTGGGCAATATTGTCTTTTGTAAGATCTGTATTGCTTGCAACCATTTCATTTAGAATGGAAATATATTGCTCGACTTCTGGTTGTTCTATGATAGAGTATTTTTTGATTTTTTCTTTGAGCTGCTTTAATTCTTCTATTGTATATTCGCCTTCAAGTTCAATCTTTCCATAATAAGTCTGGAAGGCTTCTTTTATTTCTTCTCTGTCGTTTACAAAATCAAGAATAAAACAATCCCGTTCAGCAAGCTTTGCATTGTTTGCCATTGTTCGATTCAGGCGACTTAAGGTCTGTACGGTTTTTATGTTATGAAGCGGCTTGTCTATGTACATTACGCTTAAAAGTTTTTCGCTAAAACCAGTCTGATATTTATCTGCAACTACAATAAAACGGTATTTATCCTGCTTAAAGGCTTCTGGGGTCTGACTTTCTGTAATTGTATTGCCTTCTTCTTCCATAACATTGATTGGGAAGGAGTTCATCTGACTTTCTGTTTTACCGTCAATATCGCCAGAGAAGGCTACAAGAACTCCCCAGTTTGTATGTCCTTTTTGGGTAAGTTTATCTCGCAAGGTTCTGGCATAAAGAACAGCTTCCTTCCTGGAAGAAGTAACAACCATTGCCTTGCCTTTGCCGTCTATTGTTTTTGACCCAATTTCTTCAAAGTGTTCAATTATGATGTCTGTGATTTTTGAAATACGGTGTTCGTGTTCAGCAACATATTTTGCTGCCATTCCGTAAATTGCTTTTGTGTCGTACTGGTTGTCATCATCTTCGTTTTTAATTCTGAGGTTGTAATATTGTTTGTAGGTTGAATAATTTACAAGAACATCAAGAATATAGCCTTCTTCAATTGCCTGCTGCATTGAGTAAACATGGAAAGGTCTAAATCCATCTACATCTTTTCCTGATTTTGAATCTTTTACCTTGCATGGAAGACCAAACATTTGTAGTGTCTGTCCTGTAGGTGTTGCGGTAAAAGCAAAGAAACTCATGTTTGACTGTTTTCCTGTTGCAACCTGCC
>NZ_JAILGZ010000082.1 GCF_024696245.1 Treponema sp. | reverse complement strand
TGGAGAAAGCTCCGACGATATGTTAGAAAGTGTTCGCCAGCTTGTAGAGGCAGGCTCTCATGGAATTAAGATTACCTGCCTTTATATTTTAGAGGGGACAGACCTTGCTAAAGATTTTAAGGCTGGTAAATTTAAGGCTCTAGAGATGGATGAATATTTTTGTCTTTTAGAGCAGGCCTTGAAGATCCTTCCTTCTTCAATGGTGATTCACCGTTTGACCGGAGACCCTCCTAAAAGGCTTTTGATTGAGCCTAAGTGGACCATGAATAAGAAGGTAGTTCTAAATAGAATGAATAAGCTTTTGAGGGATGCGGGGGTCTAGAAGGGCTTGCGGGGCGGAGAAGGCCTGCCCGCTGAGAAGGCCTGCCCGCTGAGAAGGCCTGCCCGCTGGGTGTAAGGCCTGTCAGACTTGCCGAAATTCCTTATCTTCTTTTACTAACAGAAATCCTGTCCCCAATTTCAAAGAATTCTGTATCAAATTCCTGATTTTCTTTTAAGAAGGCAACGTACTTCTGAATCTTTTTTACAAGTTTTTTTGTACTGTAATTGTGGGTCAGGCTTAGGTCATCAACCATGCCGTGGAAGGAAAGGTTGTCGCTTATAATTACTCCTCCCTCAGCAAGATTTTCCTTATATTTTTCGAAAAACTTAATGTACTGGGCTTTTGCGGCATCTATAAAAATAAGGTCGAACTTTGAATCACCAAAATCGTGGGTCAGGGCATCGTCGTTTATAGCTGTAATTCTTTGTTCAAAGCCAGAGTCCTTAAAGTTTTCCTGGGCCTTAATAAAGCGGTCGATGTCACTTTCGATTGTAGTAACGTAAACATCATCAGCAAGGCTTGCAAATCTTATAGATGAATAACCGATTGCAGTTCCAATTTCCAAAACCCTTTTTACATTGTGTTCTTTTATATAGTCACAGATAAAGTCACAACCTTCATCCTGCATAATAGGAACTGCTTCCCTGTTTGCGTAGGCCTTTATTTTTAGAAGCTGGTCCATTATTTATTTACCTGCTTACGATTTTTTTCGTGGTTTACCTGGTCCAGACCTCTCTTAAACTGAGGGATTCTGGCACAAGTAACTGTATTCCAATCACTTCTGTCCCCTCTCTGAAGGAAGTGGTAGGCAACTCCCGCAATCATAGCTCCATTATCACCACAAAGTTTTAATGGAGGGAAGATACAGTTTAAGTCGCTACGGTCTGCAAGCATTTCTCTAAGTCTTGAATTGGCAGCAACACCACCGCCGCAAACAACAGTTTTAAGTCCAGTATCGTCTACCGCCCTTAAGAGCTTTCCAACTAAAGTTTTTACTGCAGTTTCCTGGAAAGCCGCACACATATTTTCTTTTGAATGTTCATAACCTGGCTGCCAGAATAAATCGCACTGGTGGATAACGGCAGTCTTCAAGCCGCTGAAAGAAACGTCATAGCGGTGGGCTTCTTCATCAAGCTTTGGAACTGGGAAACGAGCAGATTTTGGGTCTCCCTGCTTTGAAAGCTGGTCGATTATTACCCCTCCCGGATAACCAAGTCCGTAGAACTTTGCAACCTTGTCGAAGGCCTCTCCGACAGAATCGTCAACTGTGGTTCCAAGAACTTCCAGGTCATCAAAATCATTTACCTTACAGATGATTGTATGTCCGCCAGAAACTAAGAGTCCTAAAAAAGGGTATTCAACGGGAGCCTGGAGCTGGGCGGCATAGAGGTGACCCAGCATATGGTTTACGGCAATAAAAGGCTTTTTTGTTGACCAGGCTAAAGTCTTGCCAAAGGTAAAGCCTACCAGAAGGGAGCCCATAAGTCCTGGTCTATTGGTAGCGGCAATTGCGTCTACATCATCCATTGTGAGATTTGCTTCTTTTAAGGCCTGTTTTACAACCGGCAGAATCCATTCGGCATGCTTACGGCTGGCAATTTCTGGAACAACTCCCTTATAAATCTGATGAAAAGGAATCTGAGTAGCAACTACATTACTTATAATTTTTTTACCGTCTTCAACAATGGCACAGGCGGTTTCGTCACAAGAACTTTCTATTCCTAAAACCTTCATATATATCTCCTAAAAACAAGATTCACCTTTATACAGTGTGGACGGGGTGGCGAAGGTGTAGCCTTTTTCTACCAGGTAAGGATACATTTCCTTAAGAAGAGCCGGAAGAATGGCTGCAGACTTGTCAACGTGGCCTATCATTATAGCCGTTCCCTTTTTATTGGCAACATCCAGACAGCCATAAATTTCTTTTAACATGGCTTCCCTGCTGACAACATTATCTATATAAGGTGCATTTTTTTCAAATATAGTCATATCCCTTTCAAGGGCGGCCTGAGGAGCCTGAGTATCTGCAGTAGTACGGCTGTCCAGAAAGTAAATGCCCCTTTCCGAACAAACTTCAAGTACGGCACCTATTTTTATTTTATCAGAAGTAATCATTGAACCTTCGTGGTTATTCATTCCCTTTACGCCGGGACCAATTTCATCAAGGTTTTCCTTTACAAGAGTTGCAATCTGGTAAGTTCCCATGTCGGCGGTAATTGCACCAGGACCGGGATTAAGCTTTAAGTTAAGGGACTGCATTGGCTGGTGAAGGATAAGTTCCTGACCGGAAGAACGAACTACGTAGGCACAGTCCTTTGAATGAGCCAGCTTTGGAAGAACGGCAATTGTTACAGGGAATGGCAGGGAGGCATATTTTTTTGTATTGGCAACACTTAATCCTGCATCATCTATAACAAAAACCAGGACAGCTTTTTTTGCAGCCTTTGGAATATTGAACTTTGGAGGAAGGGGCTTTGAACCTTGAGAAGGAGAAGCCGAAGCAATTTTTTCCTGAATCTGAATCTGTGACTGGCTCTGATTCTGAGCAGCTTTATTTGATGAAGAAGTTTTTTCTCCTGAATTAAGTGAATTGCTGGAATTAATTGAATTACCTGAACTTCCTGAATCAGCTGAATCCCGGGAAGAGCTTTTTTCCGATGCAGGATTTTCACTGTGAGAAGAATTATTCTTTAAAGAAGAATCTTTTGAAGGCTTAAAAGTTTTTTCTGCAGCAACTTTTGAGGCCGGTGAATTCTTTTTATCTTCAGCAGACTTATCCCCTCCGGTCATGATTATATTCATAAAAATAAGAAGACCGCATAAAAGGGCAAGAAGTAAAGAAAGTGCAATTACACTGGAATTTTTAAGCTGAACCTTAGGCTTTTTTTTACCTGCTGTTTTTCTTGCAGGACTACGACGCCTTACAGGCTTTTTTCTTGATGTAGCCATAGGGATATTGTGACAAATATCCGGCAAAAATTCCACCTTTAAAGAAAAAAAATGCCGCCCATGTAAAACTTACACAGACGGCCCACACAAAAAAAGGGAGGAAAATGAATGAGTCCAAGTATGTTCTGACAAAACATCCTGCTCATCATCTGCATAAGTGCAGTCTTACGATCTGACACCTACGCCTTTATAGGTTAATGAAGCATGTATGCTAGCTCTCAAAAACCTTAAACAGCAGTACTAACTGCATGTTTCAAATGTTTAACGGCACGAATCTCTGTCTGGCGGACAGCTTCAGGGGTTACACCCATGATTTTTCCGATTTCGCGCAGTGTTTTTGAATGCAAATCGTTGGCAAAGTTGTAGCGGTACTTAAGTACCTTCTGTTCATTTACCGGAAGTGCATCAATAAGTGAATACAGGTGACGTTTTTCTTCCTCCAGCATTAAATTCTCTTCGGGAGTGCAGGAAGTATCCGGAATCACCGACACGAGGGTAGAAGAATCATCGTCACCGGTCTCACAATCAAGTGAAGCAACTGTAAAAGCGTAACTGAATACCGATTTAAGATCTTCGATATTCATACCCAGATAAACAGCTACTTCTTCTTCAGACGGCTCGTTTCCCGTAAGCTCATAAAGGTAGGCCTGAGCGTCTCTGACGCGGCGAAGAAGTTCTTCCTTTCTGGCCGGTAATGTTATGAACTGGGTACGAGATTTAACAAAACGCAGCATATACTGGGCAATCCATGCATAGGCATACGTTGAAAACCTTGTATTGAAAGAAAAATGGTACTTTCCGGCAGCTACCATGAGCCCCATATTTCCTTCCTGAATAAGATCCATGACATCAGCGGGGGTTCTGCTGAATTTAAGGGCAACGCTGACAACCAGACGGAGATTGGAGTTAACCAATGCCGAGAGTGCCTTTTTGTCACCTGCCTGGATCCTTTTAGACAAATCAATTTCCTGTTCCACAGAAAGCAGCGGAAACTGCTGAATCTGCCTTAAATAAGCCGAATCTATTTCACTTTTCATAATTCCGAGTTCTCCTTCTGTTTCGTTTTCATTTTCTGTCACTAAAATCTATAGCAATTTTTGTGCCAACTAAAAAAAATGTTAAAAATATTTTTTCCCGGAAAGAAAACTTTTCGCTAATTATATATATTATATGGAATTATTTTTTTTAAGAAAAATTCAAGTTTAGGGGACAATTTTTAAGAAAACTTTAAAAAGGTGTACAATTTTTTATACAAATTTGTATAATTTTGTATACACTGTATGATTTTTTATACTCATTTTTTTAAAAAATATTCGTCATTTTTTTGAAAAAGTGTATAAATTATGTTTTATTTAATTTTTTTTCCGATTTTTTTATACTTTTTTTCATCTAAAAATATTACACTTTTTTAAGGTTCATTTAATATCTAAAAAAACTCAAATTCCACATTCCTGCTGTAAACTTGACTGCTAAATAAGAAGTATATAGAATGAAAATAATGAAACCAGTATTAATAAAAGATTTACTTACATCAAATCCTGACGGACGCACAGTTACCGTTTACGGCTGGATCCGTTCAGTAAGAGACTCAAAGAACCTCGTATTCGTTCAAGTGAACGACGGAAGTTGTTTTGCAAATATCCAGCTCACTTTTGACAGAACTTCACCTGATTCAAAAGCTGATGTTAAGAATATTGAAGAAAATCTCAAGAAACTCTCTACCGGAGCATCGGTAAAAGCAGAAGGTATTATTATCCCTAGTCCTGCAAGCGGTCAGGCAGTAGAAATTACCCTTCAGAATCTTGAATGTCTTGGCAGCTGTCCTTCAGAAGAATATCCTCTTCAGAAAAACAGAATGTCCATGGAATATCTCAGGGACAATGCCCACCTCAGGGCCCGCACAAATACTTTTGGAGCTGTATTCCGTGTAAGAAGCCAGATGGCATTTGCAGTACATTCATTCTTCCAGGAAAGAGGCTTTCAGTACATTAATGCCCCGGAAATCACATGTTCTGACTGTGAAGGTGCAGGAGAAATGTTCCAGGTAACAACCCTTTCCCTTGAAAAGATTGCTGAACTGGGAGTAAAGGCCGGTGCCGGCGGAATGAAGATTGAAGATGCCCACAAAATCGTAGACTATTCAAAGGACTTCTTTGGCAAAAAGGCAAGCCTTACTGTTTCGGGCCAGCTTGAAGCAGAAACCATGGCTACTGCATTAAGCCGCGTTTACACCTTTGGACCTACTTTCCGTGCAGAAAACTCAAATACACCACGTCACCTTTCTGAATTCTGGATGATTGAACCGGAAATGGCCTTCTTTGACCTTAACGACGACATGGATATTCAGGAAGAATTTGTTAAGTACCTTCTTAACTGGGCACTTACAAAATGCCGTGAAGACCTTGAATTCTTTGACAAGCGCATTCAGCCTGGCCTTATAAAGAGCCTTGAAGCTGTTGCAAAGGCAGATTTTGTACGTATTTCTTACACAGATGCCATTGCAGAACTTGAAAAACACGCTGGAGAAGCTAAATTTGAGTTCAAACCATACTGGGGATGCGATATTGCTACAGAACATGAGCGTTATTTAACAGAAAAAATTTTCAAAAAGCCAGTTATGGTTTATAATTATCCTAAAGAGATAAAATCATTCTATATGAAACAGAATGAAGACGGCAAAACTGTAAAAGCTGTTGACGTTCTTGTACCTGGAATTGGAGAACTCATTGGTGGTTCTGAACGCGAAGAAAGCTACGAAAAGCTTCTTAAGGCTATTAAGGACCGCAATATGGACGAATCAATTTATGACTGGTACCTTGACCTTCGTAAGTTTGGTACTGTACCTCATTCAGGATTCGGTCTTGGATTTGAAAGGCTTATCCGCTACGTAACAGGAATGGAAAATATCCGTGATGTTATTCCATATCCTAGAGCGCCTAAGCTGGCAGATTTCTAAGTTCAACGTAAAATGCACCGTCATGGTAAAAAGTGACGGTGTCTTTCGGGAAGCGTTCATGTAGACTTATTAAGGAGACGGAATGGCTGAAGAGACAAAAATGGACAATGATCTTGCCAGATCACAGATATTCGGGAAAAAGGTCTTTTTCATCAATCCTGCTTATTCAATCAGACAGGACGTCATTCCCAGACTCCAGGATATGGAATATGAAGTCTATACAATCGACAGCTACAAGGACGCAAAAAACGTCCTGAGACTTCACGAAAGTTCTGTGTGCTTTATTAATGTTGATGCACAGCTTTCTATAGACGCCTGGTTCAATTTTATTAAATCATTTGAAAAAGAAATCACTTTAAGATCTGTTTTTGTAGGAATCATTTCAGAAAGAATACGCAGGGAAGACCGTTCCCTCTTCCTTTCTGAGGCAAACATTCCAGGCGGTATAATTACCGTAGACGAAAGTACAGAAGCTATAACAAAAGAAATAGAGCGTCTTCTTATTGAATGTAATGCCAAAGGTATGAGGCAGTATGTTCGTGCAAAGATTACAAACGAAAGGGATGCCCAGATGTTCTGGACTTCTGACGACAAGCTCTTCCAGATGAAGCTTCTGGATATAAGTTCTGTAGGAATGTGCGTTAAGGTTCCTGCCCAAATGATGAACCTGGCCCAGAAAAATACAGTCCTCAGGGACTTAACCTTAAGAATCGGCCCTAAACAGTATGTAGTAGATACAATAGTATTTGCAATAAAGCCTGATGCAGATGGAATTAACTGGATTCTTCTTTTACATCCAAATACTCCGGCTCAGGTAAAAACTGCCATCCGTATTTATGTTTCTGAAACAATTCAGAAGCAGATGATGGTATCAATTAACAATAAAGCAGAGGATACTACTGACTACAACGGAATACCTTACTACAAGCTTGTAGCAGGCCGTAAAAAAACAAATTAAAGAGCTTCTATGACAAGGCGGAAATTCACATTAACCACTTTTTTTCAGTCGTTGTACCTGACTTTTGGATTTTTTCTAAGCAACGACCTTATCTCCTATGCTTCTGCCTGTGCCTTTGGATTTCTTCTCTCATTTGCCCCCCTGGCCCTTATGATAGTTGTTGTGCTGGTACGCATAATGCATGCCTCCCCTTCACTTTTAACATCTTTTCTGGATCAGGTACCCCTTCTTAAAAGTATTCAGAATGCTGAATCTTCCCTGGACAAGCTCTTTGACGTAAACAGGGTTTCTTTTTTTGAATTTGCCATTGTAATTGCCATTATCCTTATGGCCAGACGCTTCTTTGCTTCCATAATCGGCAGTTTAAGAAAAATATTCGGTCAGGAACAGGATACCAGGCCTGTAATCAACCAGTTCTTTATTCTTGCAGGAGAAGCCCTTATTGTTCTTCTTCTTGCCAGCATTACCTTTCTTGTAATTACTGCAAGAACAATTACCGACATTCCTGGAGTTCACAGTTTTCTCTTCAGTCACAGTAAATTCTGGGCCTTTATAATTGACCTTACACTGCAGAATCTTCCTTACATCATACTTTTTATTATGACTGTCCTTGCTTACAGGGCAGGCAGCAGAACCAGACCTTCTCTTTTAATAACTACCATTATGGCTGCCTCCAGCACCTTTATTCTTTCCATTGTGCTGAACGTAATGCAGGAATTCATTAATTTTAACGCCTACAACGTTATTTACGGAGTTTTGGGAAACGCTATTGTCCTTCTCCTTTCCGTATTCCTTTTCTTTATGATTTTCCTTTTCTTTGCCCAGTGGCTTTTTGTATACCAGTTTTTTGACACCCTGCTTTTATGTGAACTCTACATTCTTCCTGACCACACTGAGACAGGTATTTTTGCCACAATTAAAAGGGCTCTTTTTATAAGACCTGACCATCTGATGATTAAAAACGGTAACCTTGCCTTCTTTAAGCAGGGGGAACACATATATTCAATAAATGAAGAAGGCCATGACGCCTATTATCTTGTCCGGGGCACAGTAAAGCTTCAGACTAAAAATCATATTTCCTTTATAGAAAGGGGAAAATTCTTTGGGGAAGAAGCCTGCATGCTTAACGGAATCCGCACTGACGAAGCCATTGCCTGTACGGATGCAGACGTAATACGTATTCCGGAAGAGACATTTTTCTCCCTTCTTGAAAGAAATCCTAAGGTAAGCCGCAAGGCACTGTCATTAATAAGCAATTACTTTTCAAAGTTTTATGGACTAAGCCGCGATTTATAAATATAATGCACGGATATTATTAGAGTTACGGCAGACATGGAGTATTTATGACCAAGTACATTTTTATTACAGGCGGAGTTGTTTCTGGATTAGGTAAAGGCATTGCAGCAGCAAGTCTGGGACTTATCCTTAAGAGCCGGGGTTTAAAAGTAGTTAATCAGAAGTTTGATCCATACCTTAATATTGACCCGGGCACAATGAATCCAATTCAGCATGGAGAAGTTTTCGTAACAGACGACGGTGCAGAAACAGACCTTGACTTAGGACACTATGAACGCTTTACAGATGCAACCCTTTCCCAGAGTTCAAATACAACAGCAGGTAGAGTTTATCTGTCAGTACTTAATAATGAACGTGAAGGAAAATATCACGGCGGTACAGTTCAGGTTATTCCAAACGTAACAGAAGAAATTAAAAGACGCATGCTTCTTTCTACTAAAGAAACAGGTGCAGATGTTATCATAACAGAAATCGGCGGTACTGCAGGAGACATAGAAAGTCTTCCTTTTATTGAATGTATCCGCGAACTTAAATACGAACTGGGAGAAGAAAACTGCTGTTACATTCACCTTACCCTGGTTCCATTTATGAAAAAGGCCGGAGAAATCAAGACAAAACCAACCCAGCATTCCGTAAAGGAACTTCAGCAGCTGGGTATTCAGCCAAACATCCTTATGCTCCGTACAGAAATTGAAATTCCGGAAGCAACAAGGGAAAAGCTGGCCCTCTTCTGCAACGTTGATACTGACTGTGTAATCCAGAACCTTAATGCAAAATCAATTTACGAAGTTCCACTTAACATGGAAAAAGAAGGTCTGGGCAATGCTGTCTGCAAGATTTTAGGCATAACAGGCAGGGAAACTCATCTTGAAAAATGGGCTGAGATGGTTCATGTATTTGAAAACCCTAAACACCATGTAAAGATTGCCCTTGTTGGTAAATATGTAGAACTTCACGATGCCTACCTTAGTGTTGTAGAAAGTCTTATTCACGCAGGAATCGCCAACGAAAGCGAAGTAGAAATTGACTGGGTTGATTCAGAAGAAATTACTGATGATAAAAAGGCAGAAGAAAAGTTGTCTAGTGCAGACGGAATTATTGTTCCGGGAGGATTTGGCAGCCGCGGTATAGAAGGTATGATTCTTACTGCAAAATATGCCCGCACCCACAAGGTTCCTTACATGGGTATCTGTCTTGGCATGCAGATTCTTGTTATTGAATACGCAAGAAACGTACTGGGCTGGACTGATGCAAACTCTACGGAAATCAATCCTGATACCAGTCATCCGGTTATAGACCTTATGCCTGACCAGAACGGTAAAATCTTAGGAGGAACCCTCCGCCTTGGTAAATTTGAATGTACCGTTACACCAGGCACCCTTACTGAAAAAGCCTACGCTTCTACTACAATCTGGGAGCGCCACCGTCACCGCTACGAGTTTAACAACAAGTACCGGGATGAATTAAAAAATGCCGGGCTTATAATTGCAGGCGTTAATCCGGAAAGGGATCTTGTTGAAGTATGTGAAGTTCCTGATCATCCATGGATGGTTGCAGGCCAGTTCCATCCTGAATTCAAGAGCCGTCCTGATAAGGCAGGTCCTTTATTCCGGGATTTCATAACAGCATCATTAAAAAATAAATAAGGAGTTAACTATGGCACGTTCCAAAATCGTAGTCCTTGATTTCGGCTCCCAGTATGCCCATCTTATTGCAAAGCGCTTCCGCGCCATGGGTTTTTACACGGAGATTGCCCTTCCTTCTGCAGACTTAAGTGAGTTTGAAAATGCAAAGGGAATCGTCTTTTCTGGAGGACCGAGTTCCGTCTACGATGAGAAGGTGCCGGACTTTAACGAAAAAATACTTGAACTGGACCTTCCTGTTTTAGGACTTTGCTACGGACACCAGCTTATTGCTAAAAGCTACGGTGCAGAGGTAGGAAAGGCAGAAGTTGGAGAATTTGGTTTTGCCAGGCTGGAAATAAATGAAGCCGGAAAATCATCTCCTTTGTTTAAGGGAGTTTCTGAAAAAACTCAGGTCTGGATGAGTCACCAGGACGGTGTTCTTTCTCTGGCCCAGGGTTTTGAAGTTATTGGAAGTACAAAAGACTGCCCTTACGCTGCATTACAGAACTTAAGTAAAAAAAGATTTTCACTTCAGTGTCACTGCGAAGTAAAGGATACTCCTGAAGGAAATAAAATATTTGCCAACTTTGCAGAAATCTGCGGAATGGAAAAGAACTGGGACGAAGATACTGTCCTTAATCATATTCTTGAATCAATTAAAAAGGATGCCGGAGATAAAAACATCCTGCTTTTCTTAAGCGGTGGTGTTGATTCAACTGTTGCCTTTGCCCTCCTTAACAAGGCTTTAGGTCAGGAAAGGGTTCTTGGCCTTCACATTGACAACGGCTTTATGCGTAAAAACGAAAGCGCCTCTGTTGCAAAAGCCTACAATGACTTTGGTTTTAATAACTTTATCGTAAAGGATGCCAGCGCCTCTTTCTTAAAGGCTGTAGAAGGCCTTACAGATCCTCAGAAAAAGAGAATGGCTGTTGGAGAAAACTTTATTAAGGTAAGGGATCAGGTTGTTGCAGAACAGAAGCTTGATGAATCAAAGTGGATGCTGGCTCAGGGTACCCTTTATCCGGATATTATTGAATCCGGTGGAACTAAAAATTCAAATACAATTAAGACCCACCATAACCGTGTTGAAGGCATTCAGAAACTTATTGCCCAGGGACTTATTATTGAACCATTAAAGGATCTTTATAAGGACGAAGTTCGTGCAATCGGTAAAAAACTGGGACTTAGTGATGAACTTGTAATGAGGCATCCATTCCCAGGACCAGGTTTAAGTATTAACGTTCTCTGTTCAGACGGAAAAGTTTCTGACCAGGATAAAAATGAATTTGAAGAAGCAAAGAAAGAACTTGATAAAATAGAGCTGGATATGTTCTGCGAAGATTGCGCTCCTTATCTTGAAAAATCAGTTCTTCCTGTACGCTCTGTAGGTGTTCAGGGGGATTTCCGTACCTACAGATTCCCTGCAGTAATTTCCTTTAAGAAACTTGACGGCGGCTTCAGGCATCTTCCTGGTAAATGGGAAAAGCTGGATGCAGCTTCGGTTAAAATTACAAATGCTGCAAAATACCTTAACCGCTGTATTATTAAACTCTGGCAGAATCCTTACGTTAAGGACAGTGACTTTGCAATTCAGGAAGGCTACTGTACTAAAGAAAGACTGGACCAGCTTAGGGAAGCAGACAAAATCGTTCTTGATGACCTGCATAATGCAAAATGGTACTCAAAGATTTTCCAGCACCTTACAATTAACATTCCTTATGCTACAGACAGGGACCGCTTTAGTATTGTTCTCCGTCCTGTATGTTCAGAAGATGTAATGACTGCAAGATTTGCTCCACTGCCTCACGATCTTTTAATGGCAATGGTACTTCAGCTTTCAAAACTGAATAAAATTGATGCAATTTACTATGACCTTACAAACAAGCCGCCTGCAACATTCGGATGGGAATAAGGTTATAAAGGAATAAAATATGACGGCTGACTACGAACTTTTATGCTCCATGCTTTCTTCCCTTACAATGAACGAGAGCCATATAGTTCCTAACCTGGCAAATGCTTCTGCCCTTTTATGGCAGGAGCTTAAGGATATAAACTGGGCAGGCTTTTACACTATGGAAGAAGGCTATCTTCTTTTAGGTCCCTTTCAGGGTAAACCTGCCTGTATCCGTATTCCTTTAGGTAAGGGTGTATGCGGAACAGCTGCAGCAAAAAACAAGACTCAGCTAGTAAAGGACGTTCATCAGTTTGAAGGTCATATTGCCTGTGATTCTGCTTCCAATTCAGAAATTGTTGTTCCTTTAAGGGATAAGAATAAAAAGGTCTGGGGTGTGCTTGATATAGACAGCCCTCTGGTGGGCCGCTTTACTGACGAAGATAAAAACGGTCTTGAAAAGTTTGCCCGTATTCTGGAAAAGGCCTGCCGGGATTAACATTAATAAAATATAAATACGTCGAGTCAAGGCACGCTCACGCTTAAAGCCTTGACTTCGCCGTTTTGAGGGTTTTGTAATAAACCCTCAATAAAAAGGCCGGAGTTTTTTTTACTGCACTTTCTGCATTATAAAAAGCTCCGGCTTATTTTTTTACTTTAAGTAATTTAATACCTGTTCCGTAATAAGGGGAACAAGCTGCTTTTTACGGCTTACTACCCCCTGAAGGTAGTAAACATTTTCTTCCTGTTTAGGGAAGGTTATAAAAGGCAAAAAGTTTTTGTCACATTCCATAAGAAGGACACTGCTTAAAGTTGTAATATCCGTAACAAGAAGACAGCTGAAAAGCCCCTTGTGACTGCGGCGTTCAATTTCAAGTTCAGCAAGGAAGTCTGCCTTGCGGTCAAGAATCTCTTTAGGGTTACCAACTTCTATCTGGCTTACTGTGTATACAGCCTTTCCTTCTGAATATTCCTTCATATCCTGGCGTATGATTTCATCTGCAGCACGGCCAGAAACATGACTGCCTGCAAGAAGGATTTCGTTACCAAGTTCCTTTACATCAAGATTTGTAATGTCACTAAGATAATCTGCAGTTTCTTGATCAAGCTCTGTTACGGTTGCACTCTGGAGTACAAGGGTGTCGCTTAAAATTCCACAGAGAAGGAGAGATGCAATTTCCTTTGGAATAGGTACCTTATATTCACGGTAAAGCTGGGTAATCAAAGTTGCTGTGGAACCTACAGGTTTATTAATAAAGGTAATAGGATATTTTGTAGAAAGGGTTCCAAGACGGTGATGGTCTATTACGCCCAGAATCTTATAGTGGTCAATGTCTTCTACAGCCTGACTTAATTCATTATGGTCTACCATTACGACACTGATGTTTGGTTCCTTAAGAAGGTCATGTTCAGAAATAATTCCTATAACCTTATTGTCTCCGTCTACAACAGGAAGATACTTGCACTGGGAATGTTTAAGGATATCCTGAATCTTTGCAGTGGTATCGTTTTTATGTACGGGAAGGATTTCCTTATCTGCAACAGCTGCTACCGGAGTTGAATAGGCAATAAGCATGGCAGTTGGTGTTGTTGTATAAGGACTGATAATTACAGAGACCCCGTTTTTTTCTGCAAGGTCACGGAGTTCCTTGTTAAGGGCAAAGCCGCTGGTAAGAATCATAAGCTTAACCTTACGTTCAATACAGAGGCGCTGAATGTCTTCCCTGTCACTGACAATTACAACCAGGTCTTCACTGGCATGACTTTCAAGACGTTCAACAAAAGTTTTTTCTGAAGAAGAACCTACAAGAATGAATGCCTTAAAATTTTTATCTGCATCATGGTTAAGGATAATAGGCTGGGCATTAAGGGTTTTCTGAACAAGGGAAATGCTTGTAGCAAACTTGTTGCGCTTTTCCGGATTCATTATGCGGAGAACGCTCTGGGCAAAACCAGAATAATGAAGAAGGGAAAGATAGCGGCCTTCTGAATCTACAACAGGAAGTACACGAAGACCTGTTTTTTCCATGCGGCCGATTGCTTCCCATACGGAAACATTTTCATCAACAGTTTCAAATTCTTCAGGCATATAATATTCAACCTTTGGAACCAGGTCAGGAATATACTGAGGGCGGGGAATATTAAATTTCTGAAAGATATATGAAGTCTGGGGATTAAGGTGCCCCGCACGGCATGCTACGTATTCTTCATGTCCAAGCAGGTTGCGTAACTTTGCATAGGCAACTGCAGCAACAACGCTGTCAGTGTCAGGATTCTTATGTCCGATTACATAAACTTTATTTTTCATAGCATCGTATTGTACAACATGGCGTTCCTTTTGTAAAACAAAGGAGTTTTAAAACCGAAATAAAAAGATTCCGGCGAAAAGTCCCCGCTTGATGTTACCTCTATTTTTAAAAAATATTTTTTGCTATAATTTTGTCCATAAAATAAAACTAGAAAACAGAGGTTTTTTATGAACTCATTGACTTCAACAACTTACAACCCGGACGATCTTATTCCGGCATTCGTAAAGCTTTATGGTGGCAGCGAAGACAGCGTTAAGATTTATTCTTCCCCTGCCCGCATTAACATTATCGGTGAACATATTGACTACAACGGCGGTAAAGTTTTCCCAGCTGCAATCAATAAATACCTCTACGTTGCAATCCGTAAGCGTCAGGATACAAAAGTAATTTACAACGACGTACGTTTCCCTGGTACATTTGAATTTGACATTAACGACAACTTTGTTTTTGACAAGAAAAATGACTATGCAAACTACCTTAACGGAATCCTCAGCCAGCTTAAGGCAGCAGGACACAAGTTTGACTGCGGTTTTGAAATCCTTATGGTTTCCAACGTTCCTGCAGGCGGCGGTATTTCTTCTTCTTCTGCCCTTGAATGCGGATTTGCATACGCTGTTTCTGAAACTTTCGGCTTTAACATTGACCGTGTTACAATTGCAAAGCTTGGTCAGATGAGTGAACACAACTTTATGGGTGTTAACTGCGGTATCATGGACCAGTTCATTATTGCTACAGGTAAAAAGAACACTGCAGAAATGCTTGACTGTGCAACCCTTGATTATGAATATGCACCTCTTGAACTTGGTGACTACCGCTTTGTTGTAATGAACACAAATAAAGTAAGACGCCTTGCTGATTCAAAATACAATGAACGCCGCTCACAGTGTGAAGAAGCCCTTAAGATTCTTCAGGACAATGGTTCTTCAATCAAGGCTCTCTGTGAACTTACTCCAGCTAAATGGGAAGAAGTAAAGGGAGCAATCAAGGACGAAGTTCTTCTTAAGAGAGCAAAGCACTGCGTTTACGAAAACCAGAGGGTTCTTGATGCAGTTGCAGCCCTTAAGGCAGGAGACCTTGTTAAGCTTGGTGCCCTTCTTAACGCAAGCCACAAATCCCTTAAGGAAGATTACGAAGTTACAGGTATTGAACTTGATACACTGGCAGAAACTTCACAGAAACAGGACGGATGTCTTGGTGCCCGCATGACAGGTGCAGGATTTGGTGGATGTGCAATCGCCCTTGTTCACAAAGACAAGGTTGATGCATTTGTAGAAAATGTTCAGAAAGAATATACAAAGGTTGTAGGTTACGCAGCAGGATTCTTTGCATGTGAATCTGGTGACGGTGTAGCACTTTACAAATAAAAAGATTAAGACTTAAATCTTACAAGGGTGGTTATTTTACTAACCACCCTTTTTTTATGGAGTAATACATGACAGAAAAAATCGTAGTTGATGCAGGAAGTAAAAAATCTACTATCAGCCGTCATATATACGGACACTTTGCAGAACACTTAGGCCGCTGTATTTACGGAGGCTTCTGGGTTGGTAAGGATTCTCCGGTTCCTAATATTCACGGTTACAACAAGGCTGTAGTCCAGGCCTTTAAGGAACTGAATATTCCTAACTTAAGGTGGCCGGGGGGCTGTTTTGCAGATGAATACCACTGGAAGGACGGTATTGGGCCTAAAGAAAATCGCAAGCGTATGATAAACACAAACTGGGGTGGAGTTGTAGAAGACAATTCCTTTGGTACCCATGAATTTTTTGGTCTTTGTGATGAACTGGGATGCCAGCCTTATATCTGCGGAAATGTAGGTTCAGGGTCAGTTCAGGAGATGGATGAATGGATTGAATACATGACCTTTGACGGAGAAAGTCCAATGGCTAATTTAAGAAAAGCCAACGGTCAGGAAAAGGCATGGAAGCTTCCTTTTTTTGGTGTAGGTAATGAAAACTGGGGCTGCGGCGGAAACATGAGGCCGGAGTTCTATGCAGACCTTTACAGAAGATACCAGACCTTTGTAAGGCAGTATGGTAAGGAAAAGATTGTAAAGATTGCAGGTGGTCCTAACATTGACGACTATAACTGGACCGATGTTCTTATGAAAAATGCCCACTGGCTTATGAACGGCCTGTCCCTGCACTATTATACTTACGAATATCACTGGGGAGATAAGCGCTCTTCTACGGACTTTGACAAGGAAGGCTGGTACCGCACTGTAAAAAATGCTTACCGTATGGAAGAACTTGTCCGCCGTCATGGTGAAATCATGGACAAATATGATCCGGAAAAGAAAGTTGCCCTTGTAGTAGATGAATGGGGCTGCTGGCATCAGTGTGAACCGGGAACAAATCCAGGCTTCCTTTATCAGCAGAACTCTGTCCGTGATGCTGTAACAGGAGCCATAACCCTTAACATATTCAACAATCACTGTGACAGGGTAAAAATGGCAAACCTGGCTCAGGCAGTAAATGTCCTTCAGTCGCCTGTTCTGACGGAAGGAGATAAAATTGTCCTTACTCCTACCTGGCACCTTCTTCATATGTATAAAGACCATCAGGATGCTGAGCTTCTTAAAACAAGGGCTGCCTGCGGAGACTGCGGTATTCAGGAAAAGGACCTGTCTGTATCTGCATTAAGCGTGTCTGCTTCCGTTAAACACTGTGACAAATGTGGTAAAGACAAGTACCTTGTAACTATTGCAAATGCGGATTCAGATTCATCAAGACAGGTAGAAATATCCCTGGCTCACTTTGCAGGTAAAATTGATTCAGCAGAAGGAAGCCTTCTTACAGGTGATGCCATGAATTCAATAAACACCTTTGACAAGCCTGACCAGGTTACAGAAAAAGCCATAACTGTAGAAATTACTGACAGGGACAGCGTAAAAATTACACTTCCTGCCTACAGTGTAGCTGCCATTAAAATTAAGGCTTAAAAATGAATACCCCCTGCCCTGAATGCCAGATAAAGGAGTCTCTTGCCCGGATATCAGCAGAAGAAATTATGGAAAAAGCAGCCGGACTTCCCTTTAAGGAAGGAATAACAAGTCCGGACCATATCTTTAAGGAAAGAATGGCTGCCTGCCTTAAATGCCCGGCCTGTATCTCTGGAACAACCTGTTCTTACAGCGGTTCCTGGTGTGCTTACAGGGCAAGGGTAATTCAAAATACCTGTCCCTTTCCGGGAATAAACAGATGGGATATTAAAGAAGTTTAAGAATAATCATTTCCGGGCCTTAAGGGAGACTGATGAGAAAGTGAGCTGCTTCTGTCCCCTTTAATTGCCCCTTAATTGCCTTGTTGAAATACTGCAAAAATGTGTTAAAATTTTAAGTGGCAGACTTTATTATTCCCCAGGAGGTTTAACATGGCTATTCACAAAGTTCTTATTACCGGTACCAACAAGCCTGTTATTAATGATTTTTTTAAAGAAGGCAAAGAGTACTTTGAATGCATTACAAGCTCACTCAGGGAAGAAGACCTTACAGCCCACGTGAGGATTTTTGCCCCGGAAGTTTTTGTCTGCTGTACTAACATTGAGCATGATGATGAGCTTAAACATATTGATTCCCTTGTAAATATCCTTCTTACAAAAAAGATTCCTATTGTTGTTATAGGAACAAAAGAAGGTAACATCCGCTTTAAATCCCTGGTTCATGCAGAACCTATGCTTATTTCTGATGACAAGGCAGAGCCAAAAGAGTTTTATCATAAAATACTTACACTTCTGGAATCACCGGAAAAAGACGAAGCTACAATTGAATTAAAACATATCCTTGTAATCGATGATGACCCCCTTATGCTTAAGATGATAAAGGAAGTTCTCCATGGAGAATTTAACATTGCATCTGCTTTAGGTGGAAAAGCAGGATTAAAATTCCTTGAGACAAAAAGCACTGACCTTATTCTTCTGGACTACGAAATGCCGGAACTTAATGGTATTCAGGTTCTTGATAAAATCAGGCGCAATCCCCTTACAAATAAGATTCCTGTTGTATTCCTTACAGGTAACAGAGACCCTATAAAAGTTAAGGAAGCCCTGAGTCATAAACCGGAAGGCTATGTCCTTAAACCTATTAACAATGAAAAGCTTAAGGAAACCATATACAAGATTCTCTACTAAAAAGCAGGAATAGAATCTTTCCGGATTTTGGGAGATGAATTATGGATCGGGATAACTTAAATCTTACTGATTTCATTAACAAAGAAACTCTCCAGACCATGCAGGACGCATTTACCAATCTTTCCGGTATGGCTTCTGTAATTACAGATCCGGAAGGTGAACCTATAACACGGGAATCAGGTTTTTGTGACTTCTGTAAAAATTACACCAGGGCCACTGATAAAGGAAGAAAGCTTTGTTCCCAGTGTTATAAAATCGGAACCCAGACTTCCCTTACAGAAAATGCTTCCATAACCTACCCCTGTCATGCCGGCCTTACATATTTTTCTGCCCCAATAATGATAGACGGAATTATTGTTGCCTGTTTTGTTGGCGGACAGGTACTTACCCAGCCCCCTGATGAAAAGAAAATAAAGGAAACAGCTAAAGAACTGGGAATAGATCCTGATGAATATTATGAAGCTGCTAAGAAAATAAATGTAATACCTAAAGAAAAAATTGACCGGTCGGCAAAATTTCTTTTTACTGTTTCTGACAGCCTTTCTGATATTGCCTACGGAAAATATACGGCTATTAAGGCAAATGAAGAACTGGAACTTGCCTCCCAGCTTAAGTCAAACTTTCTTGCAAACATGAGTCACGAAATCCGTACTCCTATGAATGCAGTAATAGGTATGGCTGAGCTTGCATTAAGGGAAAATATTCCTATAGAAGCCCGTAACTATATTAACCAGATTAAGTCTTCCGGAAGAGCCCTTCTTACCCTTATAAATGACATTCTGGATTTTTCTAAAATTGAATCAGGCAAGCTGGAACTTCAGGAAGAAAGTTACGAAAGCATATCTTTGTTCCATGATGTTACCAACATAATCATGACCCGTATTCAGGATAAGGATATAGAACTTATTCTTAACATCAATCCAAATCTCCCTGAATTATTAAATGGTGATGCAAACAGAATCAGGCAGATACTTATTAACCTGCTGAACAATGCAACAAAATTTACCCACAAGGGTCAGATAAGATTAAGCGTAGATTTTGACAACATAACAACAGAAAGCATAATGCTTAAAGTCTGTGTAGAAGATACAGGTATTGGAATCAAGGAATCTGATATTGGAAAACTTTTTAAATCCTTTGAACAGGTAGATTCAAAAAGAAACAGAAATATCGAAGGAACAGGTCTTGGCCTTGCCATCAGTAAAAGGCTGGTAGATCTTATGGGTGGAGAAATCTATGTTAAAAGTAAATACAACGAAGGTTCAAGATTTTATTTTTCCATTCCCCAGGATATTCAGTCAGACAAAAGCAGCGTAATCATAAAAGATACAAATGTTGCTGTAGTTGCAATCATTCATACTCCCTATCTTATTACCCAGATGAAAAAAGATTTAAGCAGGCTTAAATTAAGCAGTGTCTTTTTACCTGACAACGAAAACCTTAAGCAAAGAATCAGAAAGCTTAAAGAAGAAGCCGGGGATAAAAAAATATTTATATTCATTGAAGAATATTTTATCTGCAAGGCTTTCATTGAATGCCTGCAAACCTCTCCGGATATTCAGGGAATACTTGTTTCAGGATTTTTTAGTGATATCAGTGAAAACAAAAACCTTAAAATTCAAAACCTTCTCATTATTAAAAAGCCATGGTCAGTTTTAAGCCTGGCAACAATTTTAAACAGGGAGCTGGGTGACAGTGACGATTCACCGGAACAGGAAGGCTCTTCATTCAGCTTTACTGCCCCTGATGCAGATATTCTTATTGTAGATGACAACCCTATAAACCTTACAGTTGCAGAAGGTCTTCTTGAACCTCTTAAGATGAAAATCGATACGGCAACCAGCGGTGCTATTGCCCTTAACAGAATTAAAAGCAAGCGTTACGACATTATTTTTATGGATCATATGATGCCGGAAATGGACGGTATTGAATGTACCCGTGTAATAAGAAGCAACTACCCGGATTATGCAAACGTTCCTATTATTGCCCTTACGGCAAATGCAGTGGGTAACGTAAAGGCCATGTTCATTAAAGAAGGAATGGACGACTTTGTTGCAAAACCTATTGAAGTAAAGACCCTTATTTCTAAAGTAAAGCAGTGGCTTCCTAAAGATAAAATCATTGCCTCAAATGATGAAGTTCTTGAAATGGAAGAAATTGACTATCCGGAAATTGCAGACCTTAATGTAGAACAGGCAGTAAGCAGGCTGGGAAGTTTTGACCTCTTTAATAAAATCCTTCTTGAATTTTACAGGACCATTTCAAAGAAGTGCGAAGCTATCGAAAACTGTATTAAGGAAAAGGATTATAAATCCTACACTATTGAAGTTCATGCCCTTAAAAGTTCAGCAAAGCAGATTGGTGCCAACAGCCTTTCAGAAATGGCAGCTGATCTTGAACGTTACGGAAAGGAAATGGATGTGCCATTTATTCTGGCCAAGACACCGGAAGCCTTTGAAAAATACAAGTCCTATACGGAACTTTTAAAAGACTACTGTGAAAAAGACAATGAAGAAGACAAGCTTCCAAAAACACAAGCAAGCATGGAAGAAAAGAAGGAAGCCCTTGATTCAATAAAAGAAGCTGCAGACAACCTGGACCTGGATTCAATTGAAGGCCTTATTAAAAAGATTAAAGGCTGGGAGCTGGGAGAAGAAGAAAAAGCTATCTTTGACAAACTCTCAGAGGCTGCAGAAAACATGGACTGTGACTCCTGCATTCAGGTCTGTGACCAGTGGAAAAGCTACTGGCAGGAAAAAAATCTCATCTGAAAAAATATCTCTTGTTCAAAAAGACTCTGCAAACTATACTGTTAAGTATTGAAAAGGTTTTCATATTCTTTTGGAGGATATTATGGAATTAGACAATTATGAATTCTGGTTTGTAACAGGCAGCCAGGATCTTTATGGAGAAGAAACTCTTGCCCAGGTAGCAAAGAATTCTAAGGAAATCGTAGAAAAGCTTAATGCAACAGCTGGTCTTCCTTGTACACTTGTTTGGAAGCCAACCCTTCTTACACCGGAAGCAATTCATCAGACTCTTGAACAGGCAAATGCTGATGATAAATGTGCAGGTATAATCTGCTGGATGCATACATTCAGCCCTGCAAAAATGTGGATTGCCGGACTTAACGCTTACAAAAAGCCTCTTCTTCAGCTTAACACCCAGTTTAACGTAGAGATTCCATATTCAACCATGGACATGGACTTTATGAACCTTAACCAGAGTGCCCACGGCGACCGTGAATTTGGTTTTATTACCAGCCGTATGGATATGCCTCGCAAGGTTATCGTAGGTCACTGGAGCCATGAAAATACTCAGAAACGTATTGCAGACTGGATGAGGGTTGCCCGTGCAGTTGCAGACGGAAAGACTCTCCGCTGTCTTCGTTTTGGTGACAACATGCGCGAAGTTGCCGTTACAGACGGTGACAAAGTAGAAGCAATGATTAAGTTTGGCTGGAGTGTTCCATACTATGGTATCGGAGACCTGGTTGCTTACATGAAGGAAGTTTCTGATGGTGATGTAAACGCCCTCTTTGACGAATACAACCAGAAGTACGAAATCAACTACAACACAAACAATGGTTTTGATAAAGACTTTATTACAGGCCAGATTAAAGAACAGGCTAAAATAGAAATTGCCCTCCGCCGCTTCCTTAAGGACAACAAGGGTAAGGCTCTTTGTACAAACTTCCAGGATCTTCATGGAATGAAACAGCTTCCTGGTCTTGCCATCCAGAGACTTCTTGCTGACGGTTATGGATTTGGTGCAGAAGGTGACTGGAAAACTTCATGTCTTGTACGCACCTTTAAGGCAATGACAGCAGGTCAGGTTGTGGCAGGTTCCAGGGGTAATGCCTTTATGGAAGACTACACTTATAACCTTGTTCCTGGTAAAGAAGCAAACATGGGTTCACACATGCTTGAAGTTGACCCGGAAATTGCTACAGGAAAACCAAAGATTGAAGTTCATCATCTTGGTATTGGAGACAAGGAACCTCCAGCACGTCTTGTATTTAACACACTTGAAGGTGACGGTCTTGTTGCAGCTGTTGTTGACATGGGTAACCGCTTCCGCTGTGTTGTAAACGAAATCAATGTTATTAAACCGGAAGCAGCTCTTCCTAAACTTCCTGTTGCCCGCATGCTCTGGAAGCCATATCCAAACCTTATGACTTCTGCAGAAAGCTGGATCCTGGCAGGTGGCGGACACCATACAGCATTCTCTAACATTATCACAAGCGACATGCTCCGTGACTGGTGTGAAATGCAGGGTATTGAATGTCTGGTAATCGACAAGGATACAAATGTTGCTCAGTTCAGAAATGAAATGAGATGGAACGCAGGATACTTTAACAAATAAGTCTTCCTGACCTGATAAAACAGGGCAGCCCTTCTTTTAATTAAGGAGGGCTGTTTTTTTTGTCCAAACTTAAAGCAGGCTTAACATGTTGAAATACAGTAAGACTCTATAATAGAATGTAGAAATGAAAAAATTATTACTTTTATTTACAAGTTTATTTTTATCCCTTCCTTTTTATAGTCTTTCCGTAAAAGACTATGTCTGCAAAGTAGAAGCTTCAAAAAGCAATGAAGAATTCCAGATGCTGCATAATCTTTCCTTGCAGCTTGAAAGTTATAATTCATACTCAAGCTTTAAGTATAAAATCAATAATCTTTTTGAAAAGACAAGGACCTATGGTTTTACAGCCAGGCTCCCTGATGGAAAGTCCTATGTTATAAGCGGCTCAACCTTTATGGAAGAAGGCTCCAGGGTAAAAGTTACTTTTTACAATTCAGAAAACCAGGAAACTGTTCTGGACAATCTTACAATTACCTACACAGACAGGGATTATAACCTGGCCTTTATTGAACTACCGGAAAGCTACAAGGGTAACAGCTGCCAGCTTATTACTGAAAGGCTGGAAGAAGATACTGACCTTTATAAAGTACACATATCTGATAACAAAATAGAATCAAAACGGACCTACATTACAAATAATAATAGTCCGGCAGGAGATATTAACAGCTACCTCCTCAGCCTGGAAACTTATACAGAAGAAAGAGGATGTCCTGTCTTAATTAAAAAGGGGGGCTCATTTGCTGTATGTGGAACTATTACCGAAAATAACTTTTACTACAAAAATAAAAACAAAGTCAGAAATTACAAAAATGAATCAACAATTGTTCTGCCGGCTTCATATATTCAGCTGTCTGTAAATAACTTTTTAAACAATGCCAGTAAAAAAGAAGAAGGAGACATTGAAGAAAGTGTAAAAAATTTTATTGTGCAAAGTGATGCCCGGGAACTTATTCCCTTTGTAAGCAATGAACTTATGATTAACTATGGTGACGGTATGGTAAAAAAGTACTACGGCCAGATGGATGACGAAGAAAATGCCGGCATGGCAAATTTTTTTGAAGAAGATCCATATACAGGAGTTAAATCAATCTTTGCCTATTACATGATAGATAAACTGGAAAAAGGCAGTAAAAATGCATATTCCGACTATTCAATAGAAAAAGGGGACAAGCTTACAAAAGTAACCTTTACCAACAGGAAAGGTAAGTCAATTACCAGCATATGGAAAATAGAAAACGGCAGCTATAAGATTTGCTGCTTTGAAAGTCTTGAAGAAGAAAAGCTTCCAAAAAAGTTTACCAGGGCCTTTTTTAATTATGACGACGTCTGGAACGATTATGGCTCCCAGACCTCCGGTTTAACTATAGGGGGAGGCTTCTTTAACCTTATGGATGATGACGGCTTAAACAAAAGTATTAATTCAGGCTTTGTATCTTTTGGCGGAGACTTTATTTTCTTTGGCATAGGCAGTTACTATCAGAATGAAAAGGCAGAGCTTACTATAGACGGCCAGAAAGAAAAGGTTCGTATGCATGCTTTTGGAGGATACTTAAGGGTTCAGGCTCCAGTTGTAATCAACGCAATCAGAACTACATTTGTTCCATACATTGAATACAGAATAGGAGTTGCCAATATTCATGATCTTTTCTGGGATAAAAGCTGCAGGGTTCACACAGGAAATTCTTTTGGACTTGACCTTGTATTCCGTTCAAAACAGTTAGTACAGCCTTATTTGAATTTTGCCTTTAACTCCAACTCCTACAACTCAAAGGATGAAGTTTCTTCTTTTAGTGCAGGAGGAGGAATTAAATTAAGATTTGATATGGGTATTTAAATAACCCGCCTGCTTTTCCATTTGCCCCTTGCATAATGAATGGCAAAAAAAGCAGAGCGGACAATCCAGTCTAAAATCATTGCAACCCAGATACTAAAGGCACCAAAATCACGGCTGACATTAAAGTACTGGCATAAACCAAAGTTATTTGTGTACTTAAAAAGATATGCTGCCCCTACCCTTATGGTCCACATGCTTATCATGCAGACAATCATAGTGTAGGCAGCATCTCCTGCAGCCCTTAAAACATTTGGCAGACTGAATGAAAGAGGCCATATAAGCATGGCAAAGATTCCGTGGAAAGCTACAAAAAGATAAGCTATATCCGTGGTATGTTCTGACATATTAAAAAGTTCTACCACAGGCCTTAAGAAAATCAGCATAGGAATATTTAAAGCCCACATAAAGGCGTAACAGAGCAGCATAATTCTCTTTGTGTAGTACTGAGCCTGGTCAGCTTTTCCGGCACCCATACACTGGCCAACAACAGTAAGCAGGGCAAAGCCCATGGCTGTCCCCGGAAGTACCTGAAAGCTGGCAATAGTATTGGAAGCCGCATTTGCAGCAATGGCAGCTGTTCCGTAGGAAGCTGTAATACCTAAAACAAGAAGCTTGCCAATCTGAAAGGCAGAACTTTCTATCCCGTTTGGAACACCTATACGAAGGATTCTTTTTATTAAAGTAAAATCAGGCAGGGTTTTTAAAAGGCCCTTTATACTTACAGATGCTTTACCACCAGAAGACTTTGCCCTGTATAAAAGAAACATTAAAACTGTGGCTGCGGTAAAGCGGCTTATAAAAGTCGGAATGGCAACCCCTTCAACACCGGCATTAAGGCCGTAAATCATTATGGCGTTTCCACCAATGTTTATTACGTTAATAAGAAAGGCAATAAACATACTTATGCGGGAATTTCCCTGAGCCCTGAAAAGAGAACTTGCAGCATTATAAAGTGCTATTGGAGGAAGGGCAAAAAGGGTAATTAAAAAATAAGTACGGCTGGCGCTCATTACATCTGCATCAACCTTACCGAATACTGCAGAAAGAATAGAAGAGCTAAAAAGAAGGCCTGCAGTCATAAAAAATACTGCTATAAAAAAAACAGTAATAATAAGCTGCCGGGCTGTATTATCGGCCATCTTCTGATTTTTTGAACCTATGTACTGGGAACAGACAACAGCACCGCCGGTACTAAGGGCAGCAAAAATCTGTATAAGAAGAATATTAATCTGGTCTACAAGGGAAACGCCGGCTGCGGCAGCTTCTCCTTTAGAAGCCACCATGAGAATATCTGCAATACCAAGGGTGTTATTAAGAACCTGCTCAACAAGAAGGGGCCATATAAGACGCCATAAATCCTTTCTTGAAAAAAGCAGGTCTTTTTTATTCATTTGATTCAAGGAAGAGTGTGTCCAGGATTCCTTCTTCGTCCAGCTGGCAGATTATTTCGTTTACTTCATCAAGTAAAGTCTGATTGTCTTTATTAAGGATTACTGCGTACTGTCCGTTCTGGTCAGTAAAGTAAGGCTCAGAAACATTGTAGTTCTGAGAAATTTCCGGTGTTACTTTAACTGCAGAAATAACACAGTCAAATTTACCTTTGCTAAGTTTTTTAAGAATATCGCTGTCTACTTTTACAGCTACATATTCACGGCCAAGGCGTTCTGCAATCTGACTGCCAAGGCTTTCATCGATTTTTTTAAGGGGAGAAACAAACTCCTCAGAAATTTCTACTCCAAGTTCCTTTTTAAGTTCTTCAGGAAGTTCATAATTGGAATCCATATATCCAACTTTAAGCTTTCCGTCTTCAAGAGCGATTAATTCTTCTTCAAGTTTTGGTTCAGAGTTCCAGTTTTTTATTAAAATAAAAGCAAATGCACAAAGCAGGCACAAAAAAACAAGCCCTGCCAGACACAAAAAAAAGTTAATGGTTTTCTTCATTTTTTACCTCCGTTTTAGTTTATTATAACTCTTATTGAAAAAAAAGTCTTAAAAACAAGGTACCTGGAAAAAAAAACACAGCCGCAACTACCTGCTGCGGCTGTGACTAAAGCTGTACCTGTAAGGCTTACTTATTTAATAGTAACCTTCTTTAAGTGCCAGATATCCCTTGTGTAATCTTCAATAGTTCTGTCAGAAGAGAACTTACCGGAGTTTGCAATGTTAATAAGGGCTTTTCTTGCCCAGGCTTTTTTATCTGCATAAGCTGCAGCTACCTTTTCCTGAGCTTTAACATAGGCATCAAAGTCTGCCAGGATGTAGTAAATATCTGCCCTCTGACCTTCAACACCATAAACAAGAGAGTTATGGATTTCTTCAAAAAGGTGGCCTGTTGAATCATAGGTTCCATCAACAAGCTGATGTACAACTTTTGCAAGAGCCGGAGAACGGTCAAGATATTTCTGAGGATTATAAGAATGTTCCTCATTAATCTTTATGATTTCATCTGCAGTAAGACCAAAGATAAAGGCATTATCCTGACCTGCTTCTTCTACGATTTCTATATTTGCACCATCAAGAGTACCAAGAGTAAGGGCTCCGTTCATCATAAACTTCATGTTTGATGTACCGGAAGCTTCATAACCTGCAGTAGAAATCTGTTCTGAAACATCACTGGCAGGAATAATTTTTTCTGCAACAGAAACGCGGTAGTTTTCTACAAATACAACCCTGAGCTTTCCACCAACACGACGGTCATTGTTAACCCTGTCTGCTACGGAATTAATAAGCTTGATGATTGCCTTTGCACGGCGGTATCCGGAAGCTGCCTTTGCACCAAAAATAAAGGTACGGGCAGGAGGATTATATGAAGGATCTTCTACAATCTTGTTGTAAAGGTACATGATGTGAAGGACATTAAGAAGCTGTCTCTTATATTCATGAAGGCGCTTTACCTGAGTATCAAAAATTGAATCAGGATCAAGGAATTCATTCTGAGTATGCTTAAGGTATTCAGCAAGACGTTCCTTGTTATGATGCTTAATGGTAATAAGTTCTTCAAGAGAAGCGTCATCATCTGCATATTTTTCAAGACCCTTAAGAAGGGAAAGTTCTTTTTCCCAGCCATGTCCGATTCTCTTTGTAATAAATTCAGCAAGTTCAGGATTTGAGCTTAAAAGCCAGCGTCTCTGAGTAACACCATTTGTCTTGTTGTTGAATTTTTCAGGATAAATCAAAGCCCAGCTCTTAAGTTCCTGTTCCTTAAGAATCTTTGTATGAAGTTCAGCAACACCGTTTACACTGAAGCAGCTGTGAATTGCAAGCCAGGCCATGTAAACCTTACCGTCGTGAATAATAGCCATGTGGTTCTGATTGTAATAATCATCAGGGAATTTCTGGCGGAGTTCAATAATAAAGCGGCGGTTGATTTCTTCAAGAATCTGGTAAACTCTAGGAAGAAGGCGCTGGAAGATTTCAATAGGCCACTTTTCAAGAGCTTCTGCAAGAATAGTATGGTTTGTATAGGCAAAAGTCTTCTGAACTACTGACCAGGCATTATCCCAGCCCACATTGTATTCATCAATAAGGATGCGCATAAGTTCAGGAATTGCAACTACAGGATGAGTATCGTTAAGCTGAATTACATGATACTTAGGGAACTGAGAAAAATCTGTTCCATGCTGAATTACAAACTGACGTACCAGGTCCTGAAGGGATGCAGATGTAAAGAAATACTGCTGGCGTAAGCGGAGTTCCTTACCCATAGGTCCGTTATCATTTGGATAAAGAACGCGGGAAATGTTTTCTGCATTGTTCTGGCGTTCAACGGCACGCTGATACTGGGAATCATTAAAGAGCTGAAGGTCAAATCCGTTTGGAGAAGAAGCCTGCCAGAGACGGAGGGTATTTACTGTATTGCAGCCATAACCTACAACAGGCATATCATAAGGAGTAGCAGTAATTTCTTCTGCATTTTCTATATAAAAGCGGTCCTGTCCGTCAGGAGTTTTTCCGTATTTAATGTCTCCACCAAAACGTACTGTAACTGAAAGGTCTGAACGTTTTACTTCCCAAGGGTCACGGTGCTTAAGCCAGTTGTCAGGGAACTCTACCTGCTGTCCGTCAATAATATGCTGTTCAAACATACCGTATTCATAACGGATACCATAACCATGTCCAGGATATTCCAGGGTTGCCAGGGAATCCAGGAAGCAGGCTGCAAGACGGCCAAGACCACCGTTACCAAGACCGGCATCCGGCTCTTCGTCTTCTATCATATCAATGTTAACGTTAAGTCCCTTAAGAACTTCCTTAACACCTTCCATGATTCCTGCATTAATAAGATTATTTGAAAGGGCACGGCCCATAAGAAATTCAGCACTAAGATAATAAAGCTGTTTTGTTTCTTTTGCTTCATATTCCCTCCTGGTTTCCATCCAGTTAGGCATAATGATTTCAAGAGCACTGGCACTTACAGCATCAAACAAGTCATGCTTTGTGGCCTGGGAAAAATCCTTTCCATACTGTCTTCTTAATCTGGCTGTAAGATTAACCTTAAACTCTTCTGCATCAAACTTCATATACTCCTCCGTTCAATTACATTACTTGGCTATTAATATTATTAAGGATCCGCTTGGAACAACATAGCGTCCCTGGGAACGAAGCAGCTCTGCTTCTCCTTTTTTTACAAATGGCAGTACTTCATCAGATGTATCTGCTACCCTGTGCCACTTCTTTTTATTTTCAAGAACAGGCAGGGTTACAAGAACATCCTGACGGTCGGCATTCATGGCAATGTAAAAATCATTGTCATCGCTTCCGTCATCTTTTTTACAGTCATTTTCATTCAGTTTAAAAGCTACAAAGCGGGATATTTTATTCCAGTCAGGAGCCTTGCCGTCTGGAGCAAACCACTGAATGTCAGGAGGACTCATAGTAGTCCCCCCTCTAAAAAACTCAGAACGTCTGAAAACCTGGTGGGTAAGCCTGAACTCAATGGCACGGCGGGTAAACTCCATAATGTCTGCATTCATACTGCAGCAGTTCCAGTCATACCAGCTAATTGGATTGTCCTGACAGTAGGCATTATTGTTTCCCTGCTGACCCCTGCGGAATTCATCACCACCTAAAATCATAGGAGTACCCTGAGAAATAAGAAGGGTCAGGATAAAATTACGGACCTGCTTGTTACGCTGACGTTCTACCTGAGGATTGGCAGTAGCTCCTTCAAAACCGTGGTTATAACTCCAGTTGGAATCATTACCGTCACGATTGCCTTCACCGTTTTCTTCGTTATGCTTTCCGTTATAACTTACCAGGTCATTCATGGTAAAACCGTCATGGCAGGTAACATAATTTATGGAAGCTAAAGGACCTTTTCCTTCGTGGGCAAAAATATCACTGGAACCGGCAATACGGGTGGCAGCTCCAGTAGAAATATTATCGTCTCCCCTCCAGAATCTGCGGATGTCATCACGGAAGCGGTCATTCCATTCAGCCCATCTTGAGCCGGGGAAGTTACCCAGCTGATATGCTCCACCTGCATCCCACGGTTCTGCAATAATTTTTGTATTACGTAAAAGAGGGTCTTCACTGATTTCTATTGTTAAAGGTGAATCACTTAAAATGCGGCCGTCTTCTGCCCTGCTTAAAATGGATGCAAGGTCAAACCTGAAGCCGTCTATATGATATTCACTTACCCAGTAGCGGAGACAGTCCAGAATATATTGACGCACAACCGGCTGATTACAGTTAAAGGTATTTCCACAGCCGGAGAAGTTCATGTAGTATTCCTTGTGGTTGGCTACAAGATTATAGTAGATTGAATTGTCCAGGCCCCTGAAGCTTAAGGCAACCCCGTGTTCATTTCCTTCTGCTGTATGATTGAATACAACATCCAGGATTATTTCTATTCCGTTTTTGTGAAGCTGCTTTACAAGATTCTTAAATTCGTTTACGCAGGCTCCCGGTCTCTTATCTGCTGCATAACCTGCCTTTGGAGAAAAGAAGTTTACCGTAGAATAGCCCCAGTAATTTTTAAGACGCTCCCCTGTCCTCATATTTATATTTGAGTTTTCAGTTTCATCAAATTCAAATACAGGAAGAAGTTCTACTGCAGTAATGTTAAGGTATTTAAGATAGGATATTTTTTCTGTAAAGCCGGCATAGGTTCCCGGTTCATTAACACCACATTCAGGCTGGGCTGTAAAACCCTTTACATGAGTTTCGTAAATAACCGTTTCGCTCATGGAACGGTTTATAGGCTTATCCCCTTCCCAGTCAAAGTCTTCATTGTCTACAACTACACACTTTGGAAAATCGTGGTCCCTGTCCATTTTAAAAAGCTTTATGTCATCCTTATCAAAAGGAGGCTTGTAATTAGACGGGATGTTGGCAAAAATAGGAGTTGCAGTAAGAGCTTTTGCGTAAGGGTCTAAAAGGTACTGATTAAAGTTAAATCTATGGCCTTTCTGAGGTTCAAAGGGACCGTCTACCTGATATAAATACAAGCTGCCTGCCTTTAAACCAGGTACAAAAGCATGCCAGATATCACCAGTTCTATTTTCTTCCGGGGTAAATTCTACCTGGGCGTAAGGAATCCTGTCATTTTGATCCTTAAATATACTAAGTACAACCCTGGTACCGTTCCTGGAAAACAAGGAAAAATTAACTCCGTCGGAGCTTACCTGTGCACCAAAAGGAAAAGGCTTACCGGGCAAAGCTTTTATAAATTCCATAATCCCCAAAATTATAACACAAATTCCCTTTTATACCAAATAAAAAGCCGTATTTTACATACCCCTCTTTTTTGAGTTATACTAAAGGCTATGAGTGAAAATGAATTAAAAGTAACCTACGGACAGGAAGAAGACATGCCTCCTGTAGGACCAAAAACAGCCCTTGTTTCCATTATAGGCCGCCCTTCAGCAGGAAAATCCACCTTCCTTAATACAGCCAGCGGAGAAAAGATAAGCATTGTTTCATCAGTACCCCAGACTACCCGCAATGCAATCAAGGGAATAGTTAATACTTCACTGGGACAGCTGGTATTTGTAGACACACCGGGACTTCATCAAAGTGATAAAAAACTGAATCTTAAGCTTACTAAAATTGCCCAGGACCAGATTTCTGACAGTGACGTTATCCTCTATATAATTGATTCCACCCGTACCCACGAAGAAGAAGAATGTATTATTGCAAACATGGCCAAACCTTTTACAAAAAAGCTGGTTATTGCAATCAATAAAATCGAGGATCCGGCAGCTAATATTAAGGATGCCAGGGACTTTATAAAAAGAATCTTTACTGATTTTCCGGAAGAAAGAATTATAGAAATGAGTGCAAAGGAAGACCAGAATGTAAACGATGTCTTACGTGCAATTTACAGTCTTTCTCCAGAAGCCCCTAAACTTTACCCGGAAGAATACTATACTGACCAGGAGGTAGACTTCCGTATTGCAGAGATTATCCGCGAACAGGCAATGAACCGTCTTGAACAGGAACTGCCCCACTGTATTTACGTAAGCATAGACCACATTCAGATGAAAAAGGCCAACCTGCTGGAAGTAAGGGCTTCTATCTGCGTAGAAAGGGAAAGCCAGAAGGGAATTGTTATAGGTAAGGGAGCTTCAAAAATAAAGGAAATCCGTGTTGAATCAATAAAGGCCTGCCGCAAGATATTTGATTACAGGGTAGACCTGGACCTTCAGGTTAAGGTAGATAAAAACTGGAGGCAGAAGGACTTTGTCCTTAATAAAATCCTTCAATAGTTTTTAAGCAGTACTTTTGTAAAAAAAAATCATATCTGTAAATCTGCTACAGTAGAAATACAGATATGATTTTATGGAATGAAATATTTTTAATCACTTAAAAAGGCAGCAAACTACTTAAGGTAAACCATAAGAAGCATGATGTCGCTGTTACGGATACCACTGATACGGGAAGCCTGTCCTAAAGTAAGGGGACGGATTTTCTCCAGCTTGCCGCGGCTTTCTGCAGAAAGGGCTGCCACTTTTGAATAATCAAAGTTTGCCGGAATGCGGGCATTTTCCATTTTGTGCATTTTTGCAACACGGGCATCCTGCTTTTGAATATAGTACTTGTATTTAAAATCTTCCTGAGCCAGAGTCCATTCAATATCAGTAAAGCCTTCAGGTTTTTCTGCATCAGCTTTCTTTTCAAGAATGGCAATTGCTTCATCAACTTTAGAATACTTTTTATCAAGAAGATCCATCTGTGCCTGACTGATAAGGCCGGCTTCAAATCCCTTGCGGCGGAGGCGGCGGTCTGCAGTGTCATGCCTTAACTTAAGGCGGTATTCAGCACGGGCTGTAAACATTCTGTATGGTTCCTTTGTTCCCAGGGTAACCAGGTCATCAATAAGAACACCAATATAAGCTTCGTCCCTTCCCAGAATAAGAGGCTGGTAGGCAGGTATCTTCTTAAAATTATCAAAGCCCTGCTCTTTCTGATAAGAAGAGAGGCGCTCAGAAAGGATTGCTGTTTCCTTAGCAGATATTTCTGCAAAGTTTTTAAGCTCTTCTGAATTAAATACAGGCTTTGGCATAAAACGGCCGGCTTCCATACTGGCAGGAGAAGAACCGTTACCAGGAGCTGATGAACATAAAGGTCCGCATTCCTTAATATGAACACGGGCATAAAGACCTGCGTTAATTCCTGCAACAAGTCCCTGTCCTGCAGCTTCTTCGTAACCTGATGTTCCGTTTATCTGACCGGCGTTAAAAAGTCCTGCAACTCTTTTTGTTTCAAGACTAGGGTAAAGCTGGGTTGGTTCAACATAGTCATATTCAACAGCATAACCAGGGCGGGCAACAGTACAGTTTTCAAAACCAGGCATTGTCCTTAAAAAAGCATCCTGAACTTCTTCCGGCAGGGATGAACTTAAACCGTTAAGATAAATCTCATCTGTATCAAGACCTTCAGGTTCAACAAAAAGCTGATGGCGTTCACGTTCTGTAAAACGCATAACCTTGTCTTCTATACTAGGGCAGTATCTTGGTCCTACTCCGTGAATCTTTCCGGAAAAAAGAGGTGACCTTCCGATATTGCTGCGGATTATCTCATGAGTTTTTTCGTTGGTATAAACCAGGTAACAGGGAACCATAGGACGGTCAATTTCTTCATCATCAAAACTAAAAGGAATTACATCCTTGTCTCCATCCTGAATCTCAAGTTTGGAAAAATCAACTGTATGACGGAGAATGCGGGGAGGAGTTCCTGTTTTAAGACGGCCTGTTGTAAAGCCAAGACGATTTAAACTTTCTGTAAGGCCAAAGGCTCCGGCTTCTCCAATTCTTCCGCAAGGGGCATCGTATTCACCAATAAAAATTCTTCCACCAAGAAAAGTTCCAGTTGTAAGGACTACACTTCTGCAGGGAATTACACGGCCGCGTTCAGTAACAACTCCGATAACCTTCTGCCTCTTACCGCTTTTTGCAGCATCAGTAGCATATTCATATCCGGCACCACCCCTTTTTTCTCCAGGGATTGTTCCGTATTCTGCAGCACTGTCACTTCCTTCCGGAAGATTTTCATCAGAGGCAACTGTAAGAACATCTACAACAGTATCCATAAGGGTGCTTAAGTTTGGTGTAGTTTCCAGGGTTTTTCTTGCAAGCTGGGAATATAAAATTTTATCAGCCTGACTTCTTGGAGCCTGAACAGCAGGACCACGGCTTCTGTTTAAAAGACGGAACTGAATCATGGAACGGTCAATAAGCTTACCCATTTCTCCGCCTAAAGCATCTATCTCGCGAACGATGTTTCCTTTTGCAATTCCACCAATAGAAGGATTGCAGCTCATTCTGCCTGTTGAGTCGATTGTCTGTGTTATGAGAAGAGTCTTAAGTCCCATACGGGCATTTGCAAGACAGGCTTCAATTCCGGCATGACCACCGCCGGCTACTATTACGTCAAAAGAATCATAAAAAGACATGACAGTGAGTATAGTGATTTATTGAAAAAATGAACACTAGGGACATGGACTGTCAAAAAAAGTGAAGAATAAATTAAAAGATATTACTCTGCTTCAAGAGGAAGAGGAATAACTCCCTGTATTTCAAACTCTCCTGCCAGGGCTCCAAATAAAGCTGCAAAAGAATAATTTGAATAACTGTAACCGCAGAGAATAGTATCTGCCCATTCAAAATCTTCAAGAACATGAACAGGTGACATAATGCTTAAAATTATTACCCTCTTACCCATGTCCTTAAGGCGCTTTGCAATGGAAGCAGTATGCTTGTCATAAACAGTAATTATAATTGTATCGTAACGTCTTGCTGTATAATAAAGACCGTCGGCATTCCAGCTGGACAAATTGCTTTCGTCTTCCTTAAGGGAATAACTGAAATGAAAAGTATCAGCATCTGGATAACGCTTTCTTCCTTCATCAAAAAGAGAAATAAAAGGTCCGGCAATTAAAACGCTTTCTTCTCCAGCCTTGTAAGGAAAGCTTCCTTTTTTATAAAGACTGATTGAACGGCAGGCCTGCTCCAAAAAGAACTTCTGTCCATCTTTATCAGGGATGTATTCGTAAATTGTTTTTTCATCAGGATAAAGAGGGGCTGCTTCCGGGCTTTTAAAATACTTAAGCTTTGCAAGAATAACATGTTCTGCAGCTTCCCTTACCCTTTCCTTAAAATCAGCACTGCTTTCCATAAGGGCAAGATTCCTTACCCAGATCTGGGAACCTAAGGTGGCTGTTTCTGAAGAAATAATAATATCGTTGCCGGCTTCTATTGCCATGGTAAAGGCTTTGTGGGCTGAACCTGCAAACAAAGTTGCACCATTCATCTGCATGTCGTCGGTAATAATAAGACCCTTGTAACCAAGCTTATTCCTTAAAAGATCGGTAAGCATTTTTTTGGAAAGGCTGGCAGGAGTTCCGTCTTCTTCTATCATGGGGAATGAAAGGTGGGCACTCATAATTGCCGGAATATTTGCCTTGATTAAATATTTAAATGGAACAAGTTCCCTGGATTCAAAAAGTTCTTCATCAATCATAATCTGAGGAAGCTTACCGTGACTGTCCTGGGAAGTGTCACCATGCCCCGGAAAATGTTTTGCAGTAGGAATGACACCGGCAGCCATGGAACCTGCAGCAAAGGCCTCTCCCAGGATTCCTGCATTTACAGGATCAGAACCAAAGGAACGTGGTCCAATTACTGTAGAACCTAAGTCTGTATAAAGGTCTACTGTTGGAGCAAAATTCATGTTAATGCCCAGGGCCTTAATTTCTTTATTAATGTAATAACCTGAATAATATGCATCGATAGGATAACCGGAAGCACCAATAGCCATATTGCCTGGTGTATCAGAAGTTTCTCCCTTAACATGACGGATCCAGCCACCTTCCTGATCTGTTGCTACAAAAAGAGGAATCTTAAATGGCCTGCCTGCTGCTTCTGTCTGAAGAATGCGTACTGACTTTGCAACTTTTTTAATATCTTCCGTATTCCATCCAAAGACCTTAACACTGCCAAGTCCCCTTTGAATAACCCATGAATTTAAAAGATCACTTGGTTCTGCCCCGGCCCATCCAAACATAAGAATCTGGGCTAAAAGTTCTTCATCACTCATACGGCTGACAAGAGTCTTTGCAAGAATCTCATCCGGATAGTTACTCCAGAAATCTACAT
>NZ_JAILGZ010000032.1 GCF_024696245.1 Treponema sp. | reverse complement strand
TCTATTGGGGGAAATTACGTAAGATTGATTGAGGTCAATAAAATTTGCTTTGTTTGAATTATATTCCAATTTATATTTGCCTTTAACAAAAAGAGGAGCCCTCCCCACACACAAAAAGAAGGCTCCCCTTGTTAAGGTAATATTGTTACTTACTCAGTAAAAAGTTTAATCAGTTCTTTTGCCTCTTTAATGTCTTTGTCAGACATTGTTTCTTTAAAAGGAAGAATAGCTCCGTTTGAAGCTATGAATGTTTTATTTGCAGAATCATAGGTGTAAGTAGTTTTTGTTGATCCCAGTTTTTCTGTTGCTGTTAAAGTAAGCACATTTGAATCTTCATTGTAATCATAGTAGTTACATTCAAGACCCCTGAAGCAATACTTTGAATCAACAAAAGAAAGAACTTCGCCCCCTTTCTCTTCTTCTCTGTAGGTGTTTCCTGCAAAGCTTGTTTTCTTCTGAGATGCTTTTGTTGATTTGCTGCATGAAGCAAACATGGCCAGCAGACATGAAGCTGCCAGAAGAACTTTTAAATTTTTTTTCATTTTGAACTCCTTTTATAAAATCTGGAAAACTTCCAGTTTATAACTAATTAAAATAATTAACGAAAACCGATTGCACGGCGCACTTCTGATACCCCGGATAAAAACTTTTTCTTCAGTTCAATTTTTTGTGAATCATTTAGCCTGAAGCTTTTTCACATTTTCTTCTTTACTTAAGTTTTATAACGTGTTAAATTACACCTGATGTGAAAACCTTAAAATATTCCGAATGTTTTGTCAATGTTATTTAACGCGTTATTTTTAATTTTTTTAAGAAAAAGAGGGAATTTTTTAAAATGACCATAGAAGAAGAAAGATTATACAAGGAAATTGTGGATGCTTATCCAATTTTAAGGACCTTTAATGAAAGAATCGATGATTTTTTTGCAAATTTTAAGGTGTATCTTGCATTTCTGGATAGAGAAGAAGACCCGCCTGTTTATCAAGATTTCAGGGATGACTATTTAGAAACAGTTCAGGAAAAATATAGAAAGGTAACACAATCCAATCTGGATGTTTTTGCGTCTTACTGTTCTACAATTGCAGCTCATTTTTATGATATAAAAAAAGACGATGTAGTTGGTTTTGTAAAAGACTTGTATGCCCAGGGAATGTCTCAGGGGTCGGTAAGGGTTCTGGTTTCAAGGGTTCGTACCTTTTACAATTATCTTATAAGCCGCAGGGTAATTCTTGTTAATCCATTTGAACTTGTGAAGCTGTCAGAAATTGAATATAAAAGCGGCGAGCAGTTTCTTGTTCCTGATGAAGATGAACTGCGCACAATCACCTCTGAGCTTCCTCTTGAAAAAGCAGCTATCGTTGCCCTGATGAGTATTAAAGGTTACTCCCTGACTGCTTTGTATAATATAAGTTATAGTTATCTTTGCTACGTGAATCATAAAGGTGATCAGGATCAGTATATCCGTACAGTTTTTTGCTGGACTATGGAAGATGTCTGGGATTATCCACTGGATAAAAAGGTGGAAGACACCTGGGAAGTCGATGATAACGCTGTAATGCAGACTTATAAGGGGTATTATGATTATATAAATGAACCTGACTGGTACAATAAAATTCTATTTGACTACTGGGATGAAATTCCAGATGAGGAATATGAATATGGTGAAGGTCCTGCCAGAGGTGAATTTTTTTACATCAATAACAATATTCCCCTTCATTCCTGCGAAAACATCATTATAAAAAAAATCAAGCAGCTTTACGAAGAAGGAAAAATCAAACATCCATACGGCTTAAAGAACCTGAGGGCCTATGCTGTAAAACGTATTTATACATCAGAAAATGAAAGTGGATCTGATAATTCCCAGAAGCTCCATAAGATACAAAAAATGCTGGGCCACTCCACCCTCAACACCACCAAGCGCTACCTCCAGAACATGGGCCTCCCTGTCGAGTAGGGGGGGCACATGGATTTGGAACAGGGGATTTTTATTCAGAATACTCTTCGGCTACCATAAGGTCTTTTTGATTGTCAGTAAGGGTGTAAGATTTGTCGTCTTCAAAATCTGAGAGTGAATCAGTCCACATTTCACACTGGCTGATTACTGTTTTTAATGCAGCTTCCTGACCTTCCGGCGGGTATTTGTATTTTTTAAGAAGCCTCTTTACAATCAGTCGCATTTTTGCCCGGGCAGATTCTTTTTTCTGCCAGTCGATGGTTTTATTTTTCCTGAGGGTTTCCGTAAGTTCTTTTGTGAGTGCAATTAGTTCTTCATTTGAATAAAAATCTTTTACAGCTTCAGGTTTTGTAAGTGCATCGTAGAAAGCAAGTTCTTCATCTGTTAATCCAAGCTTGTTTCCTTCTGCGCTTGCCGCTGCCATTTCTTTAGCAAGATTGAGCATTTCCTGGATTACTTCTTCGTTGGTGAGCATTCCGTTTAAGTAGCGGTTTAATGTTTGCTGGACAAGCTCACTGAATTTTTCTGATTTTACAAGATTTGTGCGGCGGTAAACTTTTACTTGTTCATTGATAAGTTTTTTAAGCATTTCTACAGCAAGATTTTTATTTTTCATTTTTGCTACATCAGCCAGAAACTTTGGATCAAAGAGGTTGAACTCTTCACCTACATCGCTAAAAAGATTTATAACTCCGTCAGATTTTACTGTCTGTTTTAGAAGTTCGTTGATTCTGTCATTTATTTCTTTAAGTGAGAATTTTTTATTGGATGGATTGTACATTAAACGCATTATAGGAACGCGAACAGCTTCAAAGAAGGCAGCTTCCATTCTCATCTTTTCTTGCACCATAGACGAACAAAGGGAAAGCGACTGTTTTAACATAAGAGCTTCTTTTATAAAAGACTGTTTTTCTTCTTCTTTGTCCGGAGCCATTATAAAATTTATAGCTCCTGTGATAGCCATTCCTCTTTTAAGCTCTGAATTTTCATAAAAGTCACTATGGTCATAGCCAAAAAAGAGATTCTGACAGATTTCAAGTTTTTCCTGGAACTTAGGGAAGGCTCTCTTTGCTACATCCATTTCTCCGTAATTTTCCCGGTCACGAATGGTGTAGTCGTTCATTGCCTGTTTAAGGGCGTTAGCGATTCCAACGTAGTCTACGACAAGCCCGCCTTCCTTATCCTTAAAAACACGGTTTACACGTGCAATTGCCTGCATAAGATTGTAGCTTTCCATTGGTTTATAAACATACATTGTGGCGAGGGAAGGAACATCAAAGCCGGTAAGCCACATATCTACAACAATTGCAATTTTAAGAGGACTATCGTTATCCTTAAAACGTGTTGCAAGTTCCTGTTTACGGTTTTTATTACCAATGATTGCACGCCATTCTTCCGGGTCTTTATTACTTTCTGTCATTACTACGGCTATACGGGCGTCATCTCCGGGAACAGTAATTGTTTTGTTGTTGATTGTAACCTGACTACTTGTGCCAGCCCAGGAAGGACGGAGTTCAAGAATCCGGTTGAATATTTTCATGGCGATTTTTCGATTGTATGCGACAATCATTGCTTTACCTGTGTAAAGGTACTGGCGTTCATTTTCGTAGTGATTCAGAATATCATTAACCAGGGAATCTATTGTCTGGTCAGCACCTAAGACTTCTTCCATTTTGCCAAGTTCATGCTTGCTTTTTTCTATTACCTCTTCATCAGCATTTTGTGCAAGAAAGTCATATTCAGCATCAATTTGTGCAAGGACTTTGTCATCAAGTTTGAGTTTAATTACACGGCTTTCATAATAAACAGGACGGGTTGCACCATCCATAACTGCCTGAGTCATGTCGTAAATGTCAATGTAGTCACCAAAAACTTCGATAGTACTGCGGTCCTGCCGGCTGATAGGGGTTCCTGTAAAACCAATGTAACTTGCATTTGGTAGAGAGTCACGGATTATGCGGGCTGTACCGATTGTGCGGCGGGCAAGTAAATTTCCATTTTCGTCCTTTGAAGTTTTAATTTTTTCAGTAAGACCATACTGACCGCGGTGAGCTTCATCAGCCATTACGATGATATTTTTTCGCTGGCTGAGAGGTTCATCGTTTTCTTCAAATTTCTGCATTGTGGTAAAGATAATACCGTTTGCTTTTCGGCCTTCAAGAAGCTGTTTTAAATGCTCCCTGCTTTCTGCCTGTACTGGATCCTGCCGGAGGAAATCCTTGCAGTTGGAAAACTGACTGTATAGCTGGTTATCAAGATCGTTTCGGTCTGTGATTACAACAATAGTGGGACTATCGATTGTCTGCTGCAAAAGATGAGCGTAGAAAACCATAGAAAGAGATTTTCCGGACCCCTGGGTATGCCAGAAGACACCAATTTTTCCGTCTCCTGTTACTGCAAGTTTTGTGCGTTCAACTGTCTTACGGACTGCAAAATACTGATGATATCCTGCTAATATTTTATATGAATTGATTCCATCATTATTAAAGCAGATAAAGTTTTTTATGATATCCAGGAGACGAGCTTTCTGGAAAATGCCTTCAAAGAAAGTAGTAAAATCTGCAAAGGCCTTGGACTCCATGTTGCCGTCTTTGGTTTTCCATTCCATAAAACGGTCTTCGCCAGAGGTGATTGTTCCTGCCTTACTTGTAAGCTGGTCGCTCATTACACAGATACAGTTGTAAATAAACATGGAAGGAATTTCCTGCATGTAGTTACGGATTTGAGTATAAGCCTCGCTGGCATCAGTCTGCTCACGGCTTGGTGATTTTAATTCAAAAAGACAGACAGGAAGGCCGTTTAAGAAAAGCAGAATATCAGGTCGTTTGTTTGAGTTTTCTATAAAGGTCCATTGGTTTGCAACGATAAAAGAATTGTTAGCAGGATTGGAAAAGTCTGCAAGATAGATGATATCAGATTTTGTCTCACCATTTAATGAATACGAAACTTCAATTCCATTCTGAAGATATTCCATAAAAAGTGCATTCTTCTTTTTAAGCTCTGCGTTTTCAAAATTACGGAGTTTAAGGAGAGCCTCATCAATTGCAGCAGGAATGGCCTTTGGGTTCAGTCTGCGGATGGAATCTTCAAGAACAGAATCATATAAAGGAGAGCGAAAGTCGCGGTCAATGTCAGGTCCATACACATGGTCGTAGCCCAGAGTGTCGGTGAAGAGTTCGATCAGGGCATTTTCATAGGATTCTTCTGTGTAGGACGACATATACTATTCTCCTTATTCTTCAAGTAACCATTTTATCACATTTTTATGAATAATGCCCTTTTGGGAAAAATCAAAATCATCAAGAGATAAAACGTATTTTGGGTAATTATCTTTTACAGAATCATATGCGCCAAATTCCCGCTGGACAGTTTCATCAGAGGCAAGAAGGTAAGTGACCTGGTAATACTCCAGTTGATTTCCCTTTTGCGCAATAAAGTCAATTTCTTTGTTTGGAAGCACACCGATTTTA
>NZ_JAILGZ010000031.1 GCF_024696245.1 Treponema sp. | reverse complement strand
AAAATACCTCCGCTTTTACGGAATGTTTGCCATGACTCAGTATCAGACTCCTTATGAACTTGAAAACTGGCCTTCTGACTGTACTCCTAACGGTCTTGGCTTCCAGGGGGGAGCAGAAACCTATATTCCATGCAGACAGGGCTATTTCCATGCCTGGCTTGAAGGCTACTGGGCTGATCCGTACATGTATGTAAAGGAAGATCCTAACTGGTCAATGGTACGCACTTATTCAGAAAACATAGGTGATATGGCTATTTTTTATGAATGGGTAGGTTCTCCTTTTGGTCCTGATACAATTGCCGGTGAACTTAATGCAGGTTATGAGATTCCGGAAAAATGGAGCCTTACAGGAACTTATCTTTTTATGGCTAAGGGTGAATATTCCGGTACCAATATCTTTACTGAAGCCCTGGACTGGGGTGGAGTTGATACTGTCTGTGATATTGATGAATGGGTATACCCTGATCCTAACGGAGCAATGGGAAGGGAAGAGGCTAAAAGAAGACAAAGCCTTACCTGTCCTTCCGGAACTCCTGAATACGTAAACAGAATCAGCCTTAGGGGTTCTTTATGTGCTACACCTGCCATTACATTTATGGCTCAGGGGGCCTTTACTTTTGTGTTTAACCATGACAATAACGAAGGTGAGTTTGAATGTGGTCCAGAAATTACATTTGCCACCAGTATTAAAATAAAGGAGTTCCTTATTAAATGAAAAAGTTTTTAGTATTTATTTTAAGTATTTTTATTTCTGCTGAAGTTTTTGCCCAGATGAGCGTTAATCCCCAGCATGAATTTTATTCCTATGCCCAGGGCTGGTATCTTAAGGGCTATGTAGAATCACTTCCTCCTTTAAGACCATATCCTGTGTCAAAAATAAAGGAAATCCTTACTTCCGTTCTTGAAAAAACAGAAGACGAAGGAGTAACAGATGATGACTTCCTTATTGCATCCCGTCTTTATGAAGAACTTACAGGTAAAAGCTTTCATGTTGTAATGGAATCAGACTTTACAGTAACAAGGGATATTACTGACGACGGAAATGAAGAACTGGACTCAGATACAAACAAGCTGCTCTGCATTTATCCTTCTGTTCAGGGAGACCTGACTTTTAAAAGTGATTTTGTTTCCATGGGATACAAGCTTGGTTTTGCAGCAAGAAATGCAAAGGATGAAAGTGACTTTCTTCCGGCTTATACTCATTCAGAACATGATTCAATTCAGGACCCTGCATCTGTAGGTCCTGCAAATGTTTATCTTGATGTTGATGATGTAATTTCCATTGGTTATAACAACCTTTACCTTCAGGCAGGTATTTACCGCTCAGGTTATGGTACTTTTATTGGTCAGGGACTTGCCCTTAATGATTCAACCTATCATGCAGGAAACCTTTCCTTTACTTATATGGGAGACCTTTTTACTTATGCCCAGCAGATTTCCGTAATCGGAGCTACAACCAGTTATAACGGAGATAACCTGAGCCCTAACAAGGTTCTTGCCTTTCACCAGATTTCATTTAAGCCATTCAGTTTTCTTGAAGTTGCCTACTATGAGTCAATTGTTTACGGAAAGCGCTTTGATTTAAGTTATGCCCTTCCTGTACCTTATATGGTTGCCCAGGGGGTAGGCGGCTGTTCTGATAACCTTCAGATGGGACTTAAGTTTGACGTTCGTCCTTATAAGGAACTTCTCTGGACTACAGACATTTATGTTGATGATTTTTCTGTAAATGACATAGTAAAGCTTAACATTGATGCCAAATACCGTATTGCCTTCCAGACAGGGCTTTTGTATACACCATCAAATTCATTCTGTGACAATTTGAGCCTTAACTATACTCTTATTACACCTTATACCTACAGCCACTGGCAGTATGATTCAGACAGTGTAGCTTCCATAAGTGCAGGAACTGTAAATTATCAGGATTATACTAATTCAGGCATTCAGATGGGAGCAAATATTCCTCCTAACTCAGATGCAATTAACATGAGCATTACCTTTAGTCCCCTTAAGAGCCGCAATCTTTCTTTTGTACTTCATACAAATTATATCCGTCACGGTAATGTTTCAGAAAGCCTTACTGATGAGGAAGCCCTCCGTTACCTTCTTGCTGATGCAGGTGTTTATGCTACAGACGGCAGTGCCAACCAGCATTCAATGTATGAGACATCTTCCGGAAAAAGTTCAGGTGATCATGTAGATACTGCATGGAACGCCCTTAATTATCTTTCTCAGGATCATCAGATGTACATCATTCAGTGCGGGGCTGATGCTGAATATAAGTTCCCTGTTTCTAAAAAAGGCCGCAGCCTTTCCCTTAAAGTAGGCTATATGTTTGAATATACCCACAATTATGGTGTAGACGAAAATATGTATCCGGGTGGACTTGTAACAGAAAGCTCTGATGGTGTTTATGAATATGACGGTAAGACTTATTCAGATGCAGATGGTTCTTATGACGGCAGCGTTTCTGACCTTGTAAACATATTTAAGGATGCCTGGGAAGACAATCTTGTAAACAGACTTTGTAATTATGTTACTGTGGGCTTCTGTTATCGTTTCTGATTTAAGCGGAGAATATTAATGAAGAATAATCAGGTTAATCTTGAAGTTTATAATCAAATGTACCTTGGTAAGCTGGGTGAACTGACACTTAAGGGGTCAAACGTAAAGGTCTTTGAAAAACAGCTTCTTACAAACCTTAAGTATGCAATTTCCGGCAGTGCTGCTAAGGCCTGGCTTTCTTCCGGAAGGCTTTATGTTGCAGCTAAGGAAGAGGCCTGTCCTGTAGTGGAATACGCCCTTGATCATCTTATTGGTATTACAGGCTGGGCTAAGGTCCGCTGTGTAGAAAAAACTCTTGATGCCATAAAGGCTGCTGTCAGGGAAGAAGGTCTTGCTGCAAAAGCAAATGGTGCCAGAACCTTTAAAATTGACGCCAGAAGGGAAGACAAGGACTTTGCCCTTAATTCCTATGAAATTGCCATTCAGGCAGCTGGTGTTCTTTTTGATGACAATACCCTTGCTGTAGATGTACATCATCCTGATGCCGTAATAAATGTAGAAGTAAGGGACAAGTGTTACGTTTACTGTGCTCAGAAAAAGACCTGCCGTGGACTTCCTGTAGGTGTAAGCGGAAAGGGTCTTCTTCTTTTAAGCGGTGGAATCGACAGTCCTGTTGCCGGTTACCGTATGATGAGAAGGGGTATGAAAGTTGACTGTATTTATTTTCATTCATACCCTTATACTTCAGAAGAAGCTCAGAAAAAAGTAGAAGATCTTGCTAAAATCATAGGTCAGTTTGGAGTTGAGACTTATCTTAATGTAATTCCTTTTACTCAGGTTCAGATGCATATCAAGCAGCATTCTCCGGAAAACTATTCCACCCTTATGCTCAGGCTCTGTATGATGAAGTGTGCAAATCTTTTAGCCCCAAGAATCGGAGCCCAGGCATTTATTACAGGAGAAAGCCTGGGTCAGGTTGCAAGCCAGACTAATGAAAATATGGCCTGTACTGAAAGTTTTGCTGAATATCCTTTATACAGGCCTCTTATTGGTCTTGATAAGGAAGAAATTATCCGTACTGCAGAATTTCTTGGCACTTACGAAGTTTCAATCCTTCCTTATGAAGACTGCTGCGTGCTTTTTAGTCCGAGACACCCTGTTTTACGTTCTCCTGTAGAAGAAGCTAAGCGCATTTATGATGAAATGCAGATAGATGATCTTGTTCAGAAAGCTTTTGACGAACGAAAGATTATTCATTTTTCAGTTCAGGAAACCATAAAAGAAAAGTTTGGTGAAAAATAATGAAGCTTAGGGGAAGAAAACCTGTATTTTTACTTTTCCTCATACTTTTTTCCGTACTGCTGCCTTTTTTCCCTCAGGATCAGGGGCAGACAGTTACCGAGAATCCTTCTTTTGAAGATCCTTCAGAAATTCAGGAAAATGAAAATATTGTGCCTCTTCTTCTTCAGGGAATATGGTCAAATAAAAGCCGTTACGTGGTTTTTGATACAGGTTTTTTATCTGACCCTGATTCTTCCATACCCCAGCTTGTCCTTAAGGCCTTTTACGGTCTTTATGATGACAGGGCCCAGGAGAGCCGGGATTATACCCTTGAACATAAAAGGGACGTTAATGATGTTACAAGCCAGGCCCGGGCTCAGGAAAACTCAGTTACTTACCATCCTCTTACCCAGCAGCTTTTTCCCGGGGAATATGGTCTTGATGTAGTAAACGAAAACGGAGACATATATTCTGCAGGATCTGCCAGCAGTGGTGCCTGGGATTTAGAAATCAAATACGAACATAATAACGAAAAGTATCATGTGCCTGTCTGCATTATTGGAGACAGCCTTTACCTTAATTTTGTAATCAAAACTTATTCTTCTACAGATGAATCAAATCCGCTTTTAGGTTTCTGGCAGGATGCAGGAAGTGCTTCCGGTATTCTTATAAGTCCTCCTGTAATGAATAAGGAACTGGTGTCTTACTTTGTTACTGACAACGCTGTTTACCACATCAGGTACTGGAGGACGGACATGGAATACGATCCTTCTGTTCTTGCTGAATTTTCTGACGGCAGTGAAAGCTATTCCGTTCCAAAGCACCTTCTTTCTGCAGGCAGAGTCTTTACCTGTGTAAACGGCAGGGCTACAAGGATAAGAAACATAGAAAAAAGCCAGGATTTTCCTTTTGAATATCAGCTGAATTCAGTAAAAATCAGCAGAAGTGACTCAGAAGGCAATATTCAATCCAGGGAAACTGCAACTTTATGTGCTTTTGGTCAGCCTTACCTTAAGCGTACTGACGGAAGCATGACCCTTGAAGAAATAATTGCTAAAGATAAGGAGCGTCCTCCCATTAAGGCAAAGCCTCTTTTTCCTCCTCACGGCATACTTGATTTTGACTGGAGTATAATAAAACTTCCTCCTGAGGACTGGAACAGAAGGATGCAGGATCTTGGCAAATAAAGGTCTTTATATTATTAAAAAATATTAAATTTTCGTCATAAGTGTAAAAAAAAGGTGGAGAAATTATGGCGAAATGGTGTATCATATACGGGTATTTTTAGAAAGAAAAAAGTCAGGAATTTTCTTTCTTAAGGATATGTATATAAAAATAGGGAGTTTTTATGAATAAAGCCGCTCAAGCCTTTTTAGGCCGCCACAATTTTCAGCATCATATTGACGTAAACACTGTTGCTGAATCAATTCTCTTTGACATGGATGAAGGTCTCTGCCATCGTAAAGCAGGTCAGGATATGATTCTTACATATTCTAACCCACCGGAATCAATGCCTGTAAACAAAACTGTTATTGTAATTGATGCAGGTGGAACTAATTTCCGTTCATGTCTTGTTACTTTTGATGACAAGGGTCAGCCATCTATTTCTGAAATGGAAAAGACAAAAATGCCTGGTGTAGAAAAAGAGCTTTCTAAAAAGGAATTTTTTGACCAGTTTGCAGTTAACCTTGAACATCTTAAGGATAAGGCCAGTCAGATTGGTTTCTGTTTTTCTTACCCAATGACTATTACAGAAGACGGAGACGGCGTTCTTATAGGTTTTGCAAAAGAAGTTAAGGCTCCGGAAGTAAACGGATGTCATGTTGGTGCAGAACTTAAAAAAGCCCTTAAGGAACATGGCTGGAAGAATGAACTTGAAGTTGTTCTTATGAATGATACTGTTTCTGCTCTTCTTGCCGGAGCTGCAGGAACTCCTGAAGGTAAAAAATATTCATCATACATCGGTTTTATTCTTGGTACAGGAATGAACGGTGCATATATCCAGAGTGAAGATGCAAGATACCCTGGTCTTAAAAAGCAGATTGTTGTATGTGAAAGCGGTAAGTTTACAATGCTTCCATCTTCTGATTTTGACCGTGCCTTTGATGCTAAAAGCCAGAAACCTGGAACTTCAATTCTTGAAAAACAGTGTTCAGGAGCATATTTTGGTCCTGTAGCCTGGGAAATGGTAAGCTGTGCTGCTAAAGAAGGCCTCTTTTCTGCTGAATTTGCATCAAAACTCCTTGCTCTCCCTGGTCTTACCCTTATTGAAGTAGACAGATTCCTTCACGGACCATATTCTTCTTCCCACACTCTGGGAAAAATTGCCTGTGAAAGTGCTACAGCTGCTGATTATGAGATACTTTTTGACCTTCTTGACGCCATGGCTGAACGTTGTGCCCGCCTTGCAGCAGCTATTCTTACAGCCTGCCTTGTAAAGAGCGGAAAGGGACAGCTTGCCTGTGAACCTGTATGCCTTCTTTGCAATGGTACAACTTTCTTTAAAACCTATAAGGTTTATGAAAGGGTTAAGGGATATCTTGAAGAAGTTCTTGTAAAAGAGCGTAATCTTTATTTCGAAATTGTCGAAAAAGATAATGATATAACTTTCGGAACAGCAATGGGTGCTTTCCGTAAATAATTTTATTCAGGAAGATCTATGGGTGCAAAAAAGTCTTTATTAAAATCACTGCTTCTGATTATTTTAATTATAATCCTCTCCCTTTTTGGAATACTCTGGTTTGATATTCTGAACGTGATTAATGCAAAGAGCTTTTTTGCACCTCTATACAAACTTATAGGACTTGCACCTCAGACATCCCGCACAGTTACTGATCTGGATGATATTGAAATCTTTGACAAAGACGAAGATATCCTTAAAAAACGCATGCAGTCCATTTCAATTCAAAAAGAAGAACTTGATAAAAGGGCTCAGTCCATCTCTGAACAGGAAGAAGCAAACCTTCTTGTAGCCCAGGAACTGGAAGATGAGAGACTGGCTTTTGAAGAAGAGAAAAAAACATTCAACAACCGTGTAAAAAAATACGATGATAAATATATAAGGATCGAACAGCTGGTTTCCCAGTTAAACAGCATGGCTCCAAAAAATGCCGTTGCTATCCTTGTAGACATGTGCAAGACAGATAAACAGTATGTTGTAGACATTCTTCGTACTGCTGATGAAATTGCCCAGCGTGATGGAACTGCTTCCAACACCAGTTACTGGCTTAGTCTTATGCCGGTAGATGTCTCAGGTGAACTTGGAAAACTTCTTGTTGTAAAGCCTGTAAGCCTGGATTAAGTCAGGAGAGGCCTTCGGTTCTTAATATTAAACACGGAGGCACTGATGCAGAATCTGGCTATTATATCTGTTCCAAAAGAAAAAGCTGATATTCTTAGCGTAAAAACTCCAGCAAGTAATTCACTGCAGAAAAAAGATTCTTCCTCTGATTTTTCTACAATGCTTTCAGAAATGACAGCTGCAAGGGAAAAGCCTGAAGTAAAGGAAAGTCAGCCGGAAAAAGAAAGTTCTTACAGTAAAGTTTCTGAAGATAAAAAATCTGTAGAAAAAGAAGAAATTGCAGAAAAAAATATTCCGGAAGATAAGAAACTTCAGGACAAAAAAGAAGATTTACCGGAAGAAAAGCTTTCTGAAAAAAATCAGGATAAAAATGATGACCTGGCAATTAATCAGGAACCAAACCTTATTTTTGCCGGAATGAATTCATTTGAAGAAAAACTCCCTTCTCAAAGTCTGCAGGCTGATGTAAATGAAAGCGAAAAGCTTGAATTAAGTGGTGCTCAGCTGGACTATCTTCATGGCAGCAGTAAGGAAGAAAATTTTGATTTTCTTATTGATAATGCAGAAGAATACATTGCAGGAGATAAGGGAGAGTTTCTTTTAAATAAGGCCCAGGATCTTTCTCTGGAAAGCCCGGACAAGTTTCTTGTTATGGCTGAACAGGTAAGTGAAAACATCTCTGCTGCAGAAATTACAGAAGAAAGCCTCATGCCTTTTTCTGTAAAGGAGCAGAAACTGCAGAAAGAAGGTGAGGCTCCTTTTTTTACAGAAGATTTAAAAAACGCTCAGCAGAAAAAAGAAGGCGTATTTACAATATTTGATAACCGCAGTCCTGACGAAAAAGTATCAGCAATAGAAGAAAATACTCAGCTTAAGGTAGAAATCTCAGAAAAAGAAAGTTCTTCCCTGGATATGACACTTAACCTTAATCAGCAGCATGTTAATCAGAATCTTACTTCTTCAGTTTCTCAGACAGCAGCAGCAGACGGCTCTACATTCCAGCAGATGCTTTCCCAGACAATTTCTCATAATGCACCGGAATTTGTAAAGGCAGGAAATATTGTTTTAAGGGACAACAATAACGGTTCCATTAACATGATTCTTAAGCCTGAGAGCTTAGGAAATGTTAAGGTCAGCCTTCAACTTTCCGATAAAGTAATTACAGGGCAGATTGTTGTTGCCACAAAAGAAGCATTCGAGGCCTTCAAGGAGAATCTCGATACTTTGCGGCAGGCTTTTCAGCAGAGTGGATTTGAAGATGCTCAGTTTAACCTGACATTTTCTGATAATTCCCAAAGTGGAGCCTTTGCCGGGCAGCAGAATCCCCAGCAGCAGAACAGTCAGTTCTATTCGAATAAGGCCTATTCCGGTTTTGTTCAGGTAGAAAAGGATTTACCGGCAGATGAGACAAGGTATTATTCATCCGGTCAGTCAAAAATTGACGTTGTTGCATAAATAAATGGAGTGATACATGGCAGTTAGTAATGAAACAGCAGCTTTAAACACAAGACTTTCTCCAGAAGAAATGTCCGCTGTAGACATGCAGGTTGATTACCTTAACAAGCAGAACAAGATTGGAGACCGTCAGGTAAGTGCTTCTTTAGGTAAGGATGATTTCCTTAAGCTTCTGATTGCTCAGCTTACTCATCAGGATCCAACATCACCTATGGAAAATACAGAGTTCATTGCCCAGATGGCACAGTTCTCTTCTCTTGAGCAGATTACAAACATGAATGAAGAGTTTTCCAAGATGAATGCAATGCTGGTTTCTAATCAGGCTGTTGGTACTATCGGTAAGACCGTTGACATTGACCTTAACGGTGCAACTGTAAGCGGAACTGTTGATGCTGTAACTTATGGTGCTAATCCACAGGTTAAAGTTAACAACATGTATTACGACATGAAGAAAATCACCGCTGTATACGGCGAATAAGAAGAGTAAATAAATTAAGAGGGTAGTTATATGATGAGATCACTTTATGCTGGTGTTTCAGGTTTGCAGAATCATCAGACACGTATGGACGTAATCGGAAACAACATTTCCAACGTTAATACATACGGATTTAAAAAGGGCCGCGTCAGCTTTCAGGATATGATCAGCCAGCAGATTGGCGGTGCTTCTAAACCTCAGGAAGAACTTGGCGGTGTTAACCCTAAAGAAGTTGGACTTGGTATGAGTGTTGCAACAATTGACACTATCTTTACTCAGGGAAACCTTCAGTCTACTGGTAATACAACCGACATTGCTATTTCTGGTAACGGTTTCTTCGTTCTTAAAAACGGAGATGAAACTTTCTATTCAAGAGCCGGTGTTTTTGGTGTTGATTCAAACGGTACCCTCGTTAATCCAGGCAACGGTCTTCGTGTTCAGGGATGGATGGCTCAGAATGTAAACGGTGAACAGGTTGTACGTACATCTGCAACACCTACTGATCTTGTAATTCCTATTGGACAGAAAGATCCTCCACATGCTACAGAAAACGTTCACTACTTCTGTAACCTTGACAAGAATATGCCTGAAATTCCTGAAAATCCTACTGACGAACAGATTGAAAACGGAACATGGCCTACAACTGTAAAGATTTATGACAGCTTTGGTAACGAACATATTATGGCAATGAACTTCCGCAAGGTTCCGGGTAATCCTAACCAGTGGACTGTAACTGTTGATGTTGATCCTAATGGTGAATTCAATACAAATACACGCATCGGTATGGGAACAACTGACGGTGTAGAAAATACTTATACCCTTAACTTTGACAATACAGGTAAACTTACTTCTGTTGTTGACAGTGCAGGAAACGTTTCTAACCAGGAAGGAGACATTATCCTTCAGACTTCTTTTGAAGTAGCAGATGCAAACCCTGATGCAGACGGAAACCCTTACCGCCAGACTTTTAACCTTAACCTTGGAACAATCGGCAGCATGGAAAACACTGTAACCCAGAGTGCTTCCAAGTCTACAACAAAGGCTAATTTCCAGGACGGATACAAGCTTGGTTACCTTGATACCTTTAAGATTGATAACAGCGGTATCATTACTGGTGTATATTCAAATGGTTCTACCCGTACAATCGGACAGATTGCAATGGCAAGCTTTACTAACCAGGGCGGTCTTGAAAAGAAGGGTGACAATACTTACGTAGAAAGCATTAACTCAGGAATGGCTAACATTGGAGAAAGCGGTACAGCAGGTAAAGGCAGCATGATTTCCGGAACTCTTGAAATGTCAAACGTTGACCTTTCTGAACAGCTTACAGATATGATTGTAACCCAGCGCGGTTTTGAATCAAATGCCAAGACAATTCAGACTGGCGATTCAATGCTTGAGACAATCATCAACCTTAAGCGCTAAGTAATAAGATAACTCCTTAGTGGAGTTTAATGCAGGCCCCGGTGCAGTATTTGTACCGGGATTTTTTTTTGTCTGGTCTGTGTAAGGGTAACGCTCTTGCGCAAAAAAAAACTTCCGGTCAGTAAGAAAGGTCTATGCATACCTTAATCTTAAGCCGGAAGTTTATAAAGGGTATAAGGAATTATTTTCCTTCATCCTTGATTTTTTCAAAGTCATCTTTGGCGCAGTATTCAATTTCTATCTTACCGCTGACTTCGTTTACCTTATAGATGGCATAATCCTGATAGTTGGCAATAAGCCATTCATCGTAAGCCGTCCAGTTATCAAATGTCATTGTCATATTACAGTTTTACGTGGAAGCTTAAAGCACCGCTCCAGAGGGCACTGTCATAGTTGTCTGAATCCATGAAAGACCTTACGTCAGCACAAATGTTTGCTGTAGCCTGGAAGATGATAAAGTTAAATGATGCACCTGCAAATACCTGTGGCTGGATGCGGGAGAAGTCAAAGTCTCCGTGCTTGTAGTCAGAGCTGTATCCGTCTGATGTATATGAACCTGAATCACTGTCTTTAACTGTTAAAGTTACATCACCGGAAGTAGTATAGCTTGTTGCAATGTCCCATGCCCATGATGTTGTTGTGTTTGAAAGAAGGGCTCTTCCGCCGGCAAATACTGTTGCTACAAGGAAGTTCTTGGAAACCTGTGTTTCAAGGAAGATAACGTGGGTGCTGTAAGAAAGATCAAGGTTAGCCTTGGTATTGCTTTCTGAAGATGTAACTCCTACCTGACCCCTTGTATAAACATAACCTGCTCCTACAGAAAGCTTTGGAAGAAGAAGGTTTCCTTCCCAGATTGCATAACGGGCATCAAGACCGAAAGTAATGTAGTCAAGGGAACCGTCAAAGCCCATCCAGCTGAATGTCATAGCCTGGCTTGCATCTGTAATTGAATCAGGATCATCAAAGTTTACACCTGTAAGTGAAGGGTTTGTCATCATAAAGCTTACACCGATATCAAACGGGAAGATGATTCCACCGATACGGGCATCAATGCTGATTGTAGGAAGGAAGAAAGAAGAAGGAATTGTTCCAAAGTCTACATTGCTTCCTGTTGCAGATTTTGCTGCACTTTCAAAAGATTTTGCAGCAGCCTTAAGACCGCTCATGTCAAGTTTTGTTCCACCAAGGGAAAGTCCAACGCCAAAGTGCATTGGGAGTGAAGGGAAGAATTTTCCGATGTAGGCATCTGACCATACGTTCTGCTGAACTGCAGACTGAGGAGCTGCTACAAGAAGGGTGCTGGCAAAGTCGTTCATGCCGTCCCTGATACCTGATTTGTCAAATGTAACACCATAAGTACTTAAATCATCAAAAGTATAAATTGTGTCATCTGCTGCAGCACTTCCGGCAATCATTGCTGCGGCTGCAAGGGCTGCTAAAAATTTTACTGATTTCATAAATCCTCCTGGTAAAATAGGACGTAAAACTTACAAAAAAGTAGTCGTCTATTAAAAGTCTATTGCTTATAGAACAAAAAATCAATTAAAAATATTTAAGTATTTTTTTTTATAAAAAAAGGAAAAATGCTGTTGACATTTTTTTTTGTAAAG
>NZ_JAILGZ010000023.1 GCF_024696245.1 Treponema sp. | reverse complement strand
CTTGTTCTAATAGCAAAATCTGCTATGCGGTTAATAAAAATCATTCACTTGATATAAATTATGTTGTACGTCAGATAGGGCGTGAAACTGACAGTTTTATGCGTACAGACGGTGTTCTTATGGACAGTGCATCTAAAGTTTGGCGCGGTACAATAGATTTTATTAAAGGCTGTAAAGATGCAAAGGGAGATGAGCAGGAAGATGTTCTGCTTTTAAATCCTGATGTTGTGAATAAAACTCTTCCTGTTATTTTATGTGGAGAAGAGGATGTTGACGGTAGGCATGGTTCTTCTGTTGGAAGACTTGGTAGTGAAATTTTGTTTTATATGAACAGCAGGGGAATAGATGCAAAAACTGCTCTGAAACTTTTGATACGGGCAAAGATTATTTCTGCTTGTAAAGATATTCCGGATGAAGTTCTTGTAACTCAGATTTTGAATTTTGTAGAAGGAGCATTTGTAAATGAGTAATGTATTGTCCTATCGTAAAGATTTCCCTATTTTGAATAATTCGGAATATAAAAATCTTATCTATTTTGATAATGCTGCTACAACTCAGCGTCCTCAGTGTGTTATTGATGCAATATCTGACTTTTATACAAAATGCAATGCGAATCCTTTGCGTGGTCTTTATGGGCTGAGTGTAAAGGCTACAGATGCTTATGAAGATGCACGACATACTGTAGCTGGATTTTTGAATGCCAAAGAAGACTGTGAAATTGTATTTACAAGAAATACTTCGGAAAGTTTAAATCTTGTAGCCTATAGTTATGGTCTGAATAATATCAAGGAAGGTGATGAAATTGTTGTTTCCTGCATGGAACATCATTCTAACCTGTTGCCTTGGCAGATGGTTTGCCGTGAAAGAGGTGCAAAACTTGTTTTCCTTGAATGTAATGATGATGCCGTCATTACCAAAGAAGAGTATGAGTCAAAGATAACTGCAAAAACAAAAATTGTTTCCATTGTTCATGTCAGTAATGTATTTGGCATTACAAATCCTGTAAAAGAAATTGCTTCTTATGCACATAAAGTTGGAAATGGTGGAAAGGGAGCCTGTGTTATTATTGATGGTGCACAAAGTTCTCCTCACATGAAAATTGATGTGCAGGATATGGATGCAGATTTTTTTGCATTGAGTGGTCATAAACTTTGTGGTCCTATGGGAATTGGTGTTCTGTATGGTAAAAAACAGATTTTTGAACAGATGCCTCCATTCCTTTCTGGCGGTGAAATGATTGAATATGTAACTCGTGATAGTGCAACTTATGCAGAACTGCCACATAAGTTTGAGGCTGGTACTGTAAATGCAGCTGATGCAGCAGGTCTTGCCAGAGCAATTAAGTACATTGAAGATGTTGGCTTTGATGTTATTGAAAAGAATGATAATCATCTTGCAGAAGTTGTAATGAATGGTTTTAGTAAATTGCCTTTTGTCCATGTTATTGGTAATAAAAAAGCTGAAAATCATTGTGGAATTGTTACTTTCACAATAGACGATGTTCATCCGCATGATGTTGCAACGCTTTTGGATACTGAGAATATTGCTATAAGAGCTGGACATCACTGTGCTCAGCCTCTTATGCAGAAATTGGGTGTAGGCAGTACTGCTAGAGCAAGTATGTATTTTTATAATACAGAAGCCGAAGCTGAAACTTTTGTAGAGAAAGTTTCTCATATTCGTGAGTGGATGGGGTTAAAATAATGGACTTGAAGGCATTATACCAGGAAATCTTAAATGAGCATAATATCAATCCTAATCATAAGGGAGTTATGGAAAATCCAACCTTTACTCTTCAGGGAGTAAATCCAAGTTGTGGGGATAATATTTATCTCCAACTTTCTCTTGATGAAAACGGGGTTATAACAGAAGGTTCTTTTAATGGTTCTGGTTGTGCCATAAGTCAGGCATCGGTAGATTTAATGCTTGATTCTGTTATTGGAAAAACAAAAGAAGAAGCCCTGCGTCTTGCAGGGCTTTTCATGGATATGATTCAGGGTAAAACTACTGATGAACAGATTGCAGAGCTTGATGAAGCTGCTGCTCTTAAAAATATAAGTTTTATGCCTGCTAGAGTAAAGTGTGCCGTATTAGGATGGCATACAATGCAGGAAATGCTTACTAAAAATGCTACTGACGGACATGGTTCCGCTTCTCACTGTGAGTCTGATTCTTGTAAATAGCTGTTTGTAATTTTTTTGAACTTCTTTTATCTGAAAAATAATATTTGCCAATATTCCTATTGAGGTTTATAATATAGGGTATAAAGATAATTTCTACGGCTCGCTAGAGCTTGACTTTTTATGGAGGTTTGGGAAATGGGCAAGTTCGTTATAAACAGAACAAAAGATGGTGGATTCAAGTTTAATCTTGTCGCTGGAAATGGCGAAATTATTGCTGCTTCAGAAGTGTATACTCAGAAGCCAAAATGTAAAGTTGTTATTGCCAGTGTTCAAAAAAATGCA
>NZ_JAILGZ010000142.1 GCF_024696245.1 Treponema sp. | reverse complement strand
TGGGTAATGAAAAAAAATACTTAAATGAGTGTATTGATACAAAATTCGTATCTTACGTAAGTCACTTTGTAACAGATATGGAAGACCATATCAAAAAGCTCACTGGTGCCAAGTGTGCAGTTGCTATGGTAAGCGGAACAGAAGCTTTGCATATGGCTTTTGTTGCGGCAGGTGTAAAAACTGGTGAGGAAGTAATTTCACAGCCTTTGACTTTTGCCGCTACTTCTGCTGTTATTGTTAATTGTGGGGCAATTCCGGTTTATGTTGATGTTGACAGAGACACAATGGGAATGTCTCCAAAATCGTTAAAAGAGTTCTTAGAAAATAATACAAAGCAGGAAGGCGGTAAGTGTATTAATAAAAATACTGGCCGTATAATTTCTGCTTGTGTCCCAATGCATACTTTTGGTCATCCATGCCGTATTGATGAAATCCGTACAATTTGTGATGAGCATAATTTAATGCTTATTGAAGATGCTGCAGAATCTGTAGGTTCTTTCTATAAGGGTAAGCATACTGGTACTTTTGGAAAGGTTTCTATTCTTAGTTTTAACGGTAACAAGACTCTTACAACTGGTGGAGGAGGAATGCTTCTTACTGATGATGAAGAACTAGCAGCCCGTGCAAAGTATCTTTCTACAACAGCCAAGGAACCTGCAAAGTGGGGCTACTATCATAAAGTTGCAGGTTGGAATCTTCGTATGCCAGGTGTAAATGCCGCAATTGGTGCCGCCCAGCTTGAATACTTTGATAAGATTATTGAAAACAAGCGTGAAACTGCTCAGATGTATAAAAAGTTCTTTGCAGACCTGAACATTCCTTTTGTAACAGAGCCAGAAAACGCTCGTGCAAACTACTGGCTTAATGCAATTCTTCTTAAAGACCGTGAAGAACGAGAACAGTTCCTTGAGTTTACAAATTCTAATGGTGTACAGACACGTCCTATTTGGACCTTGATGTACAAAATGCCACCTTACGAAAAGTGTGAGCATGGAGATATGACAAACTCAGAATGGCTGGAAGATCATCTGGTAAATATACCATCTAGTGTTAGAACAAGCGTTTAAGTTATAGGATTAAAATATGAGTAGAAAACTTCATAACATTCTTATCACCGGTGGTGCAGGATTCATCGGTTCTAACTTCATTCATTATCTTTTTGGAATGTCCTCTGCAGAGGGAAATCTTTTTAACGATGCAAACTTTGACGGTACAGTCGTAAACGTAGACTGTCTTACATATGCTGGAAATCTGGAATCACTTAAAGACGTTGAGGCCCAGTTTGGCGGCAAGCGATATTTCTTTGAAAAAGTTGATATCTGCGACCGCGAAAATATTGAACGCATTTTCAAGCAGTATGATATTGATACTGTAATTCACTTTGCGGCAGAAAGTCATGTAGACCGTTCTATTCTTGGTCCGGAAGCATTTATGAAGACCAACGTAATGGGAACCTTTACACTGCTTGATGTTGCAAGAAACTACTGGAAGAAGGAAGACGGTTCAATCCGTGACGATGTACTCTTCCATCATATTTCAACAGATGAAGTTTACGGCTCACTCTGTGAAACAGGTTACTTCCGCGAGGACACACCTTATAATCCAAGAAGCCCTTATTCATCATCAAAAGCAAGTTCAGACCACGTTGTAATGGCTTACTTCCATACATACGGCCTGCCAATCACACTTTCTAACTGTACAAACAACTACGGACCATACCAGTTCCCTGAGAAATTGCTTCCACTTATGATCAGCAATATCCGCGACGGAAAGAACCTTCCTGTTTACGGCAAGGGTGACAATATCCGCGACTGGATTTATGTTGAAGACCACAACCGCGCTGTATGGCTTATTGTAAACAAGGGCGTAACCGGCGAAAAATATAATATCGGTGGTGAAAACGAATGGCAGAATATTAAGTTGCTTCACAAGGTAATTGAACTTACTGCAAAAGAAACTGGTAAAAATGTTGATGATGTAGAAAAGACTATTACTTATGTAAAAGACCGCCCTGGTCACGACAAACGCTATGCAATCGATTGT
>NZ_JAILGZ010000140.1 GCF_024696245.1 Treponema sp. | reverse complement strand
CTGATGGTGCGACAATAACTATAGAAGGGCAGCCTTCGGAAGATAATCTTGTTGCAGTTATTTACCCGGAAACTTATAAAAAACATCTTCAGCTGTTTTATCAAGACCATCTGTAAATTCAAAAATAGATGTTGAAGTTGTTGGTATATAAGTTTCCGGGTAAATAACTGCAACAAGATTATCTTCCGAAGGCTGCCCTTCTATAGTTATTGTCGCACCATCAGGAAGATAAACATTATTGCTTTCATCTACACTACCATCCAGAACATGGAAGGCACCATAAGATTCATTATAATATTTTATATAAACACCAGTGCCATAAGTTTTTGTACAGGTATTCTCTGCAATTGAACCGCCATTTAAATAAAAAATTCCTGTTGAACCAACATAGACTCCTCCACCTGTAAAGGCCGAAGAATTGCCATAAATCTTACCGTCAGTCATCTTAAAGGTTCCGCTAAAAGCACAGACACCACCACCACCAGCACTTGAAGTTGCAGAAGAAGTGTTGTACATAATGGAACCGCCTTCCATATTAAATATTCCACTATCAGCTATATAAACAGCTCCACCGTAACCACCGCTATCATCTTCGGATTTATTAGCATAGGTACTATCTTCTCCCCCAATCATTCCTTCATACATACAAAGAGTTGCACTGTTAAGAACGCTGAATGCTCCACCATAAGCTGAAGCCGTATTGGAATAAATCTGGCCGCCATATAGATAGAATGCAGCACAGGAACCATAAATACAAACTGCACCTCCACCCCTTGGCCCTTCATCATAAGTAGAAGTTTCAATATTTGAATTTATTATTCCGCCGTTCATTGTTACTGAAGCAAATAATGAAGACTCAGAATCATCTCCTGTAATGTAAATACCGCCACCAACATAAGCAGTATTACCACATATCTGGCTGTCATCTTCAATAACAAGAGTTGCCCCCGGACTTACATAAACTCCACCACCGTAATCTGTTGCAGTATTATTCTGAATTACAGCACCAGAAGCTAAAATAACAGAACTGCCAGACTCAAGATAAAGACCGGCACCATTAGTTGTATAGCCGCCACTAATACCAAAATTTTTTATATAAAGAGGTATCTCAGTTGAAACAGTAAGGGCTGAAGCATAATCTTCTTCCGCAGTTTCACTGGAAAGACCAGCATCAATATAATCCGATGCAGAAGAAGAAAGTCCGGCTAAAATTATAGTTCCCGCATGAATTGTTCCATCTGAAGTTGAATCAGGTGAAATTGTCTGAGGAGAGGAAAGAGCACCATCTACACAAATCATGTATGTAGCTTCATCATCTGTAAAAGAAGCAACTGCCTTTGAAATTGAAGCATAAGGATAAGATTCACTTCCGTCTCCAGTCTGATCATTACCTATGCTGGCAGAAACATAAAAAACTGCGTCTACTTCTATATCCTCTTCACTTCCACTGCCTTCTTCTGTTTTTTTAAGGATTAGTGAAACCTGATTGATACCGCTTGTAACTGTAAAAGCATCACTGGAACCTTCATATGCAACATATTCCGTATCTTGTGCAGAAACTTTTACATAAGCATTGGCATAAATAAGACTGCCTACAGGAACTCCTTCAAAACTAACTGAACCTTCACCTTCTTCAAAAGAAATAGAAGCGCTGTCTTCATAGTCACCGCAAAGTTCAAGAAAAAGAGTTACTGAATAATCGGAAGTAGTATCATCTTCACTTGTGGTATCGTCACCACTTGTGCTGTTCCTGGAAAGCGTTTGAATATAAGAAGAAACTCCGGAATTTATCTTAGCTTTTGCCCTGGAATCCAGACTATAGCGTACGCTTGCAGACTTTTTATCTGAATTTGATAAAAAATTACTACAGGACTGGAAAAATACTGTCGACAAAAATATACATGTTAAGAAAATCCCGGCTTTTTTCACTTTTTACTCCTTTTTAAAGATCCAAATTTAAATACAGGACCTGCCTTTATTTTAACACACAAGCTGTGGAAAACCTAACTATTGAGAAAATATTCTAAAAAAAAGGAAGCAGTCCATTGACATTCATAACAGTGTTATATAAACTCAAAAATAAGTTAGCTATTACTAACTTTAACAAGGAGAATATATGACAGTTACTTTAGGAGATGTTCAAACCACAGCACTGATTCCAGTAGCAATCAAAGCAAATGAAACCCTTAGAAAAAATCCAAGGATCCGGGATGATTATTCCGTAGAAATTATCAGACACCTTAAGATTGATACCCGCCCCTACGACAAATTTATGTCCCATGAAGGAGTTATTGCCCGAACTGTCATGCTGGACAGAATGATGACTGACTACATAAAAAAGAATCCCGACCTTGTTGTTGTAAATCTTGGAGCCGGCCTTGATAACAGATTTGCCAGACTGGATAACGGAAAGATTTCCTGGTTTGACATAGACCTGCCTGACTGCATTCAGCTTAGAAAAAAGATTTTTCCGGAAAGAGAAAGAGTTTTTATGATTGAAGGAAATATTCTGGAAGACTCCTGGTGTAAGAAAGTAAAAAATGAAATTGAAAGAAAAAATACCCCTGTAATTTTTATTGCAGAAGGTGTCTTTATGTATCTTTCTATGGATGAAATTGCAAAGGTACTGAATATATTAAAATCAAATTTTCCTCAAGGAATCCTCATAGCGGAACAAAACAACCCTCTTATGGTAAAAAATGAAAAATACCATGACACAGTTAAAAATACAAATGCCCATTTTAAAAGCGGAACAAAAAGCGCAGAAGAAATATGTCAGCTTTGTCCAGGTATAACTCTTGTAGAAGAAAGAAGCTTTAACGAAGAAATGAAAAAACATTCCATCAGGGGAAAACTTTTTGCTGCCCTCCTCCCTGGAATGAATGACCGCTGGGCAACTTTTAAATGGTGAGGTATTTATATGACAAATTACAAAAAGAAATCTTTACTTTTCTGGATTTATAAATTTTCCGGAAATAAAAAACCTGCGTTTTTTTTAAGTATTATTCTTGCAGTATTTAGTGTGGCCTGTTCAATAGCACCATACCTTATTATTGCAAAAATCATCAGCCAGCTCTTAGGGGGAGTCAGAGACTGGAATCTTTACCTGAAGGAATGTTTATGGACTGCAGCTTTTCAGGCAGGAGCATCTTTCTTTCACGCAGTTTCTACTTCTGTCAGCCATCTTACAACCTTTAACGTTCTTGGTAATATTCGTAAAGCCATTCTTGATAAACTTACAAAAGTTCCTCTTGGCTCTGTTCTGAATATGCCTTCAGGAAGTTTAAAAAATACAATTATAGAAAGAATCGACAGCATGGAAACTACACTTGCTCATATTCTTCCTGAATTTACTTCTAACCTTCTTCTTCCTGTCCTTATGTTTATTTATATGTTTAATCTTGACTGGAGAATGGGGTTTGCAACTTTAGCTGTTTTGCCTTTTGCCATCGTTGCCTGCTCTTTTATGATGATAGGTTATGAAGTTAATTTTTCCCGAACAATTGAAAAAACTAAAATCCTTAACGACACAGCTGTTGAATATATTAACGGTATCGAAGTTATAAAAGCTTTTGGAAAATCTAAAAGCTCTTACGAAAGATTTGTTACTGCAGCAAAAGAAGGAGCCGATTGTTTTATTGACTGGATGAGGGCCTGCATCTGGCCTTTTACAATTGCCCAGGTTCTGGCACCGTCAACATTACTTTCTGTCCTTCCTATAGGTGGCTGGCTTTATATGAAAGGCAGTCTTGAAGCTGTTGATTTTATTAAACTGATTATTCTTTCCATAAGTGTTATCCAGCCTTTACTTATTGTTTATTCATACATGGATGACATAGCAAAGGCAGGAGTAATCTTTGGTGAAGTTGGTGACATTTTTGAGATGGAAGAACTTAACAGGCCGGAAAAAGATTTACAGGAACCTGCTGACAATTCAATTAAACTTACAGATGTAAGATTCAGTTACAAAAGAGAAAAGGATGAAAAACTTTGTAAAGAAATTCTTCATGGAATAAATATGGAACTTAAACAAAATTCCTATACAGCCTTTGTTGGTCCTTCCGGCAGCGGTAAATCTACTATTGCCAGATTAATTGCTTCTCTCTGGGATGTAGATTCGGGTTCAATTGAAATTGGAGGAGTTAACATAAAAAATCTTTCCCTTGAAGAATATAATAAGAGAATTGCTTTTGTAAGTCAGGACAACTTTTTATTTGACATGTCCATTAGGGATAACATTCGTCTGGGTAAATCAGATGCCAGTGATAAAGAAGTAGAAGAGATTGCTAAAAAAAGCGGCTGCTACGATTTTATCATGTCTCTGGAAAATGGATTTGATACAGTAACAGGTTCCAGCGGTACTCATTTAAGCGGCGGTGAACGACAGCGCATTGCCATAGCAAGGGCAATGTTAAAAGATGCACCAATTGTTATTCTTGACGAGGCTACTGCCTACACAGATCCTGAAAACGAAGCACTGATTCAAAAAAGTGTTTCCCAGCTTGTTAAAGACAAAACCCTGATTGTTATTGCCCACAGACTTTCTACAATCCGGGATGCAGATAATATTTACGTAATCAATAATGGCAATATTGATTCCTGGGGAAGTCATGAAGAACTTCTTAAGAAAAATGGTCTCTACAAAGAAATGTGGCAGGCCCATATCAGTGGTAAAGATAAAAGTGATGAAGGAGTAGAAAATGTTTAAAATATTAAATCGCTTTTTCCAATTCTGTGATAAGACAAACAGAAATAAATTTTATAAATCCATTATTATCGGTATCTTCAATTCATTTTTTATTGCCCTTAAAATTGGAGCTGTTGCCGTAATGCTAAAAGCCCTTCTCCTTGATGTATGCGGTCAAAAAAAATTTACGGTAGATGCTGTATGGCAGTCCTTTGCTGTTATGGGAATAAGTGTTCTTGGAGCCGTTATTACAAAAAAAGTTATGTCCATGCTGCAGTGCGAAGGGGGTTATAATACCTGTGCTTCCAAGCGCATAGAAATAGCCGAACACCTGCGTTATCTTCCTATGGGTTACTTTAATCAAAACAACCCTGGAGACATTACTTCCGTTACAACAAATACAATGGAAATGCTGGGAGATGTTGCAACCAGGGCTGTAATGATTATCATGCAGGGTACTCTGGATTCCCTTTTAATCATAGCAATGATTTTCTTTTTTGAATGGAAGATTGCCCTTATTGCTCTTGGAGGATTTTTAATCTTTCAGGCAGTAAATTATTTTATGAGATTTGCAGTAAAGAAAGTTTCTGCAGAAAAAATTAAAATAGAAACAAATCAGGTAGGAAAAATTCTTGAATATATTCAGGGTATGACAGAAGTCAGGGCTTATAACCTTTCCGGTAAAAAAAGAAAGGAATTAAACACTATCATTGACCAGTGTGTGTCTGTTAACGGAAAACTTGAATTACATTGTATTCCTTTTTCTGCCATCCAAAGTTTTTGTGCAAAGCTTTGTGGTGTGGTAATAATGATGGCCTCTATATGGCTTTATCTTAAAGGTCAGATGATAATTGCCAACTGCATGATTATGCTTATCTGTTCCTTTATGCTTTTCCTTGCCCTTGAAGCCGGTGGAAACTACGCTGCCCTTTTAAGAATAATTGATTTATCCGTTAAAAAAGCAGAAGCTATCCTTAACATTCCTTCAATCGATATTGACGGAAAAAACATTCCAGAAAATGCAAAAAATAAATCCCTTGATATAGAAGTTAAGGATGTTGATTTTTCTTACGGCAGTAAAAAAATTATTGATAATGTTTCATTTAAAATTCCGGAAAAATCAGTTACAGCTTTTGTTGGTCCATCCGGCAGTGGTAAGACTACCCTCTGTCATCTTCTTGCAAGATTCTGGGATGTAAACAAAGGTTCTGTCAGTCTTGCTGGAGTTAACGTTAAGGATTACAACATGGATGACCTTATGGCCAACTTTAGTTTTGTTTTCCAGAATGTATATCTCTTCCATGATACAATCGCAAATAACATCCGCTTTGGAAAACCGGATACCCCTATGGAAGAAGTAATAGCTGCTGCTAAAAAAGCCTGCTGTCATGATTTTATTTCTTCTTTACCTGATGGTTATGAAACTGTAATCGGAGAAGGCGGAGCAAGTTTAAGCGGAGGAGAAAAGCAGAGAATCTCCATTGCAAGAGCCATTATGAAAAATGCACCTATAATTATTCTTGATGAAGCCACAGCCAATGTTGATCCGGAAAACGAAAGGGACCTTATGAAGGCAATTGAAGAACTTACAAAAGAAAAAACCGTTATCATGATTGCCCACAGATTAAAGACAGTAAGTCATGCTGACCAGATTTTTGTTCTGGATAAAGGAAAGATTGTAGAATCCGGAAAGCATGAAGAACTGCTTAAGAAAAATGGTCTTTATTCAAGATTCATTAACAGCAGAAAAGAAGCTGTCAGCTGGAAAATCTAACTGAATAGCAAAAAAGTTTTTCTTACTATTAAAAAATATGGATTGCATCCTGAGGGCAGGCCTTTTTACAGTCACCACAACGGATGCAGTCCATACTGTCCGGCTTTTTATAAAGAGGGATATCAAGTTTACAAGCCTTCTGACACTGACCGCATTTTGTACATTTAGAAGAATCAACTTTAAAACGGAAAATAGAAATCTTATTAAAGATTCCATAGACTGCACCTAAAGGACAAATGTACCTGCAGAAAGGTCTGTAAATAATTACAGAAAAAAGCAGAATAAAAATAAGGATTGCAAATTTCCATTTAAATAAAAAACCAATAGCACTCCTCATTCCCTTATTCAAAAGAACAAGAGGAATACCTCCTTCAAGCATTCCCACAGGACAAACGTATTTGCAAAACCAGGGTTGACCCAGTCCTATAAAATCAACAACAAAAACTGGAAGTATAATTACAAAGAGAGCTAAAAAAATAAAACGCATCCAGCGTAAAAACTTTTCTCCCGGAAGAAGGCGAAGCTTTTTTACAAAAGGTATTTTATAAAGTAAATCCTGAATCAAACCAAAGGGACATAAAAAACCACAGACAAAGCGTCCCAGGATAGTACCAAAGACTACCATAAAACCAACAGCATACATGGCCATTTTGTAATCCCAGCTGTTAAGGGTAGCCTGCAGTGAACCAATTGGACAGGAACCTAAAGCCCCGGGGCAGGAATAACAGTTCATACCGGGAAGACATAAATACTTGCCCTGCCCCTCATAGATTTTTCCCTGAGAAAATCCTTTTATGTAACCGTTGGAAAGAGCAGCAAAACAAGCCTGAATAATAAGCCTGCTTCTGCCGAAGATATTTATTTTCATATCAGCCGATACCTATACATTCAAGACAGATGCGGGTTGCCTTATTAAAAACAACTTCTGCTTCTTCCCTGTAGATACCGGCAAGAATTAAAAGCACTCCAGTTACCAGCATGAGAAAAGAAATTAGATGCCTGATGAGAGTGCCTTTTTTCATTTTGCTTCTTCTAAAAGTGAATCAATTATTTTCTGCCATTCTTTCTGACTTCTGGCACCAAAATAAATTTGACCAAGCTGATTACCCTGATTGTCTACAAAAATTGTTGCAGGAACAGCCTGAATACCATTAAGGAAAGAAGAGAACATATCCATAGTAGGAATAAGATTTACATAATCTGCTTTAGTTGCAGAGAGAATTCTGTCAGCATCTTTTTTTTCTTTAGAAGAAAGTTTTCCGCCTCTGCCAATAATATCAATTGGAATACCTATAATCTGAAAACTTTTGTCTTTATATTCTTTACTTATTTTAGCTAGGTAAGGCATTTCCCTGATGCAGGGACCGCAAAAAGTTCCCCATACATTAATCATGGTAACTTTTTTATCTGCAAAAACACTTTCTGTAACCTGCTTACCATTAAAATCCTTTGTATCAAATTTAATTTTTTCTGCACTAAGACTGGCAGCACTTACAATTAACAAAGAAAGTAAAAGGCCGGCAAATTTTTTCATATATACTCCTGAATCTTATTGATAAATAGATTGTATCAGATTTAATTTAATTAAACCATATTTTTTACAGGTTCGTAACAGAAAATTATTTTAGCCCCTGCCTGCAAAAAACTCAGCCTTAATTAAAAAAGTTTTCTTCGTTATTGTTAAGTCCCATATCAAAAGAACTTACTCCCCCTTCCATCAAAGAAGCAGGATCATTGAAATTATCCCCGGTAGAAGAAGGACCACCCCACAGTTCCGGATGATACATAACATCAATTGGAGTCATACCAGGATTATTTTTTAAAAACTGTTTTGCCTGCTCTTTCTCAAAGGCAGTAAGATTAGTCCCCATGTTATCTATCTGAGAAACATCAATATCAGCCATACCATTATTTAAGCCAGACTGATTAAAATCTGAATGATTAAAGTCATTATATCTGTTCTGTTGGTGATTATAAGAATAATCCTCTCCAGAAGAAGGATTTGAGTTACTTCCAAAATAAAAAACTGCAAGAAAAACTATTAAAGCCACAAAACCAATAAGAAACAAAAGCATAATCTCCTCCTGTTTAAAAACTTTACCACTAAAAATATTTTACCATGGCTGACTTAAAAATCCTATAAAAAAAACAGCCTGACTCCTGTTTAATGGAATCAGACTGTCTTTTAAAATACTGTTAAAGGAAAATATGTTTTTATTAACTTTTATAATCTGGCGTAATTAAAATATCAGTTGTCACTGAATAAAGGTGTACTTAAATATCTGTCTCCTGAATCCGGTAAAAGAACAACAATATTTTTATCTTTATATTCCGAACGCTGGGATACAAGATATGCAGCCTTTAATGCAGCACCACTGGAAATACCAACAAGGATACCTTCTGTTCTTGCAAACTTTCTTCCCTCCTCAAAAGCATCTTCGTTTTCAATTGCAATGATTTCATCGTAGATTTTTGTATTAAGGGTATCAGGAACAAATCCTGCACCAATTCCCTGAATCTTATGAGGCCCGGTTACACCTTTAGAAAGTACAGGACTTGAAGCAGGTTCTACAGCAATGATTTTTACAGCTGGATTTTTCTCTTTAAGATATTCCCCTACTCCGGTAATTGTTCCTCCAGTACCAACGCCGGCAATAAAAACATCAACCTTTCCATCTGTCTGCTTCCAGATTTCTGGCCCTGTTGTTTTTTTATGAACTGCAGGATTAGCAGGATTTACAAACTGACCAAGTATTACGCTTCCAGGAATACTTTCACGAAGCTCTTCTGCCTTTGCAATAGCCCCCTTCATTCCTTTGGTACCTTCAGTAAGAACAAGCTCTGCTCCATAAGCCTTAAGCAATGTTCTTCTTTCTACACTCATAGTTTCCGGCAGGGTAAGAATGGCACGATAACCTTTAGCCGCAGCAATTGCAGCAAGCCCAATACCTGTGTTACCGCTTGTTGGTTCGATTATCGTAGCACCAGCTTTTAAAATCCCCTTCTCTTCTGCATCTTCTATCATTGCAAGAGCAACTCTGTCTTTAACACTTCCTGCAGGATTAAAATATTCCAGCTTGGCAAAAATATTTTTTTTGTCCTTAAGCCTGAGCAAGGGAGTGTTACCAATTAATTCCAGCGAACTGTTTTTAATGTCTGCCATTGTTTTCTCCTTATATTATTTTATTGAAGCAAATCCTCTTTCAAGATCTGCAATAATATCATCAATATGCTCCGTACCAATTGAAAGACGAATTGTTCCCTGAGAAATTCCCTGGTCTGCAAGTTCTGCATCAGTAAGCTGACTGTGAGTTGTACTTGCAGGATGAATCACAAGAGACTTTACGTCTGCAACATTTGCAAGAAGACTAAAGACTTTAAGATTGTCTATGAATTTCCATGCAGCTTCTTTTCCCCCTTTAATTTCAAAAGTAAAAATAGAAGCTCCACCGTTAGGAAAATATTTCTGATAAAGCTTATGATCCGGATGATCTTTAAGTGAAGGATGGTTAACCTTTTGAACAAGAGGATGCTTGCTTAAATATTCAACAACCTTAAGGGCATTTTCTACATGGCGTTCAAGACGTAAAGACAAAGTCTCTGTTCCCTGAAGAAGAAGGAAGGCATTAAATGGAGAAATTGTAGCACCAGTATCCCTGAGGAGGATTGCGCGAATGTAAGTTACAAAAGCTGCAGGTCCTGCTACATCATAGAATGATACTCCGTGGTAACTTGGATTTGCTTCTGCGATATTCTTATATTTACCGCTGGCCTTCCAGTTGAATTTTCCACCTTCAACAATTACACCACCTAAAGTTGTTCCATGACCTCCGATAAATTTTGTTGCAGAGTGAACAACTATATCAGCACCATGTTCCAGAGGACGGATCAGATAAGGAGTTCCAAATGTGTTATCTACAACAAGAGGAAGACCATGCTTGTGTGCAAGTTCAGCAATTGCATCAAGATCAGGAATATCTGAGTTTGGATTTCCAAGAGTCTCAAGATAGATTGCCCTTGTATTTTCTTTAATGGCACTTTCAATTTCTGAAAGATTATGAGCGTCAACAAAAGTTGCGCTGATTCCATACTGAGGAAGAGTGTGAGCAAGAAGATTGTAGCTTCCGCCGTAAATTGTTTTCTGAGCAACTATATGTCCACCATTTGCAGCAAGGGCTTCTATTGCATAAGTAATTGCTGCTGCCCCTGATGCTGTTGCAAGAGCCGCACTTCCCCCTTCCAGAGCTGCAATACGTTTTTCAAAAACATCCTGAGTTGAATTTGTAAGACGGCCGTAAATGTTTCCGGCATCTGCAAGACCAAATCTGTCTGCTGCATGTTTTGAATTATGGAATACATAAGAAGTTGTTTGATAAATAGGAACTGCCCTTGAATCTGTAGCCGGGTCTGCTGCTTCCTGTCCAACATGTAACTGTAATGTTTCAAACTTATAATCTGCCATAGTGTAATCTCCTGTAAATAATTGAATA
>NZ_JAILGZ010000111.1 GCF_024696245.1 Treponema sp. | reverse complement strand
TGAAGTTTGCACTGCTCATTTTGCCTGCAATATTAGATTCTGGCTTTGCTCCGCTTGAAGCATTATAGCTTGTGTGAATTAAGATTCCGCTGTCAATTTCGTTTCCAACCTGAACATAGTCTGGTGTTGCATTGCCGTCTTTTAAGGCTGTAAGAACTTCTGTTGTGTATTCAGAGACTTTTGCAGCAAGTCCTTCTTTTGTAGTTATGTTCTGCCATGAAAGAGGAATTACCTGTTTTCCCGGGTCTGTCCAGTAATCGCTGTAATGAAAGTCCAAAAGAACTTTGAGACCTGCGTCCTTTGCAGCTTTTGCCATTCTTACAGCGCGCTCTGTTGTACAGTCTCCGGTATTCCATTCCTTGCTTGCAGGCCAGCTTTCATCTGTAACCGGTGCATTTTCCGGGTCTACCCACACACGGATTCTTACAGTATCAATTCCGTGATTTTTAAGAATTGCATAAATTGATTTTTGACTTCCGTCTGTATCATACCAGTTTTTGTCGTAGCCTTTAGAAGGTGCTTCGTCATTTTCCCAGTAATCTACAGCGCTTAAATCAAAACCGCGAACAAAGTTGTCGCCTGAATACTCATAGTTAGGTGTTTCTTCGTTATTAGAGTTTGAATTGTCCATAGTACACGATAAAAATATAAATGAGAGGGCTATAAAGATAGCGGCTATTTTTTTGTTTGATAATAATGTCATAAGATTCTCCTATATAATTGAATAATTGATTAAAAAAAAGCCGTCAGTTTTTACAGCTGGCGGCATCTACAAAGGGGTTATTCTGTGTAAGTAATTGTAAGAATTACTTCTGCTGTAAGTCCTGGATTTGCTTTAATCCAAAGTCCAGATGATTTTGCTTCATCGATAATTAATGAATTTGCATTAAGTTCATATGAGAAATATTCAATCGTAGGTGAACTTGTCCAGTTTAGTTTTGTCCATGCAGGATTTGTGATTGCAACTGACCAGTCATACCCATCTGTTGCTTCTCCATACAACATTGCAGAGATAGTCATAGCTGTAATGTTATAGTCTGCCAACTGGTCTGCAAAAATTGTCTGTAAAGCTTCATCACTTGTAAATGAAACTGTAGTTCCTGTAATTTCAGTTGTTTTTTCTGTATTGCTTGCAAGCTTCTCAGCTTCTTCTAATGCAGCCAAAGCCTCTGCTGTCAATCCAATAGAAATTGTAACAGTTGCTGATGCATCTGTATCACCAGAAATATAAAGTCCACCAGAAAGGTATGCTTTTAGTTCTGATGGAGATAATGTATAAGTAAATGAATTTGATGTTTTTAAGAATTCCGATAATTCACTCTGAAAACTAACATCTGGCCAGTTTTTATTATCTGCAAGTGTTATCCAAGAATATTCATCAGTTCCATGAACATAATTCTTAAATTCAATTTTTACTGATTTTACATCTGCTTTTGCGAATGTTGCTGCAGATACCAACTGAGTCAAAGAACTACCATCAAAAGAAATATTCTTATTCTCAACAATTGTCTTATAAACAAGTTCTTCATCATCACTTGAAGAGCCATTGCTACAAGAAGCAAATGCCATTACTACAGCGGCTGCCAATACCAGCGCACCTGATTTAAAAAATTTTTTCATAGGTTTCTCCTAAAAAAAAAATAAAAAAGTTTTTCTCTCTCTGAACCGTGAACTTTTATAAATAAATATTTTAGGAAAAGCTTAATTAGGAAGGATAAACAATGTTAATTCTAAAGCTAGATGTTATAAGCTATAAGCTTTTTATTTACACGTGTAGATCAACATATTTTTTTTATGATGTCAATAGTTATTACAATAATTTATTGTTATAATTAACTTTTTTAAATTAAATATAGTATAAAATATTATTGTACTATGCACAAAATCCCGCTGTTTCATAAAATCACAGATTCACAGTTCTTCAAAAAATCAATAAACTATAGAAAAATTAGGTTTACAAGGAAAAAAAATGAATACAAAAGTAATAATTTCAAAGGATTTTAAGATAGGCGAGGTAGATAAAAATCTCTTCAGCTCTTTTATAGAACAGCTTGGACGTGCGGTATATACCGGAATTTATGAACCAGGTCACCCGGAAGCAGACGAGCAGGGCTTTCGCAAAGACGTAATCAAAATGGTGCGGGACTTAAACGTTTCTCTTGTGCGCTATCCGGGAGGAAACTTTCTTAGCGGATACAACTGGAAGGACGGAATAGGGCCTAAAGAAAGTCGTCCGCGTCGTCTTGATCTTGCATGGCATACAATCGAATCAAATCAGGTGGGAATAGACGAGTTTTACGACTGGACTCAAAAAAGCGGCACTCAGATTATGGGCGCTGTAAATATGGGAACAGGAACTCCTAAAGAAGCTGGCGAACTTGTAGAATACTGCAACTTTGAAGGAGGCACTTACTGGAGTGATTTACGCCGTAAAAATGGTCATGAAAAACCTTATGGAATTAAAACCTGGTGTGTAGGTAATGAGATGGATGGTCCATGGCAGATTTGTCATCTTACTGCCGAAGAATATGGCAGAAAGGCTTTG
>NZ_JAILGZ010000107.1 GCF_024696245.1 Treponema sp. | reverse complement strand
AATTCAGAACTAAAACGCATTCCGTTTGGCCGAGATATTTATCAATTCAAAATGGAAGAAAAACCTGACAGACAGATATTTTTCACCATCTGTCAAAATCTTGAGCTATATTCAGAGAGCCCGGATTTATTTACCGAACGTGCTGTTAGTAATGAGAAATTAGCAGATGATGTGCAAAGCTTTCTCAATAAAATTCTTGATACAGATGACGAAGAAGACTATTCAGATTATAGAAATTATTTTACCTATGACATGACAATCAGAAGTCACATCGAAGATGAAGAATCCGAAATGGATTTATCAAAAAAGCAGGGATCAGCCAGCGGTGGTGAAAAACAAACTCCATATTTTATTGTCCTTGCAGCCAGTCTCCTGCAGTTTTATCCTAAAGATGTTTGTTGTGCCAGAATTGCTTTTATAGATGAAGCCTTTTCAGCCTTGTCTAAAGAAAGAATTGAGCAAATGGTAAAATTTTTGGAAGATAATAATTTTCAGGTTTTCTATGCTGCTCCTCCAGAAAAAATAAACAGTATTGGACAGCATATTGATAATACAGTTTCACTTTATACACAAGGAAAATACACCAAACCTGTAGAAGGAAGCTGGTATTCCAGGAGTGTAACAACAAGATGAATTATTCAAAAATTCAAAAGCAAATATTACAAAAACTTCTCACTAAATATGAATCCAGTAAAACATACAAAGGTCAAAACTCTGTAAATCAAAACTTTTCAATAAAACCTACTGATGTGTTCAAAGATTATGAAAAAGATTCAGCGGATATTAACACCATCGATGATTTTGAAAAACAATGTAAATATCTTGAGAATGAAAACCTTATTCACCTTAACTGGAAATATGATAGAATTTCTAGAATTACTGCATACGATAATCCTGAAAATTGGGAAAAATATAGAAATATTCTTGAGGTAAAAGATAAAAACACACGATTAAAAGAGGAAATTGAATATTACTCAAAGTATATTAATACAAATCAAATAATAACAGAATTAGCAAAAGAACAAATTGAGCGTCTTAATCTTGGAAAAGAAGCAAAATATGAAAGAACAGAAGCAGAAAAAATATTTAACTTACTTCTGTTTATTCTAAACAACAAAGAAGAGATTCTCGAACGTGAACTTTCTATTTCAGTTCTTCATGATTCCAAGCTTTGGGAAAAAAAATATAAATCAAAGATTTGCAAACTTCTAAAAGAAAAAATAAATACTTTCGACCTAATTCAAAATGCAGATGAAAAAGAAGCAAACAAAATAATTCTTGAACAGTATAATATTTTTGATAATCCGACTTATGTGTATTTTAAAGGAAAAGCAAATATTCACTTTTCTGATGGAAGTCTTATTACTATTTCACAAGAAAATCCTATTGCCCTGTCTTCTGTTTCGTTAAAAAACATTACAAAACTGGAAATCATTAATACACAAATCATTACTATTGAAAATCTGACTACATTTAATAGAGTAAATAAAGACGATTTATTCTGTATTTATTTAAGCGGCTACCATAACTCAACAAAACAGAATTTTTTAAAACTAATATATGAAAATAATAAAAACAAAAAATACTATCATTTTGGCGATATAGATCCAGACGGATTTTTAATATTAGAAAATCTAAAACGAAAAACAGGAATTCCTTTTTCAGAATATAAAATGACAGTTACTGAACTACAAAATTATTCAACTTATACCAAATCACTGGAAAAAAACGATATTACAAAAGCCACTGGACTTATTTCTCAAGGATTATATCTGAATACAATGAAATATATGCTGGAAAATAACTGCAAACTTGAGCAAGAAATTATCAGCTGGATGGAGTATAAAAAATAACAAACAAGGAATTACTCCTGAGGCAGCCTTAACAAGCTTTTAAGAATATTACTACACTTTGTCTTATTGGATTGGCGACAGTTTACAAAATCCCCTTGTTTGCCCCCCCCGCAAAGAAAACAAGGGAAATTAAGGGAAAATTTCCCCTATTTTCTTGCCTATTTATTTTTCCGGTGTTATGATTTTGATATGATAGAAGAAGCTCCTAAAACAAAAGGAACACATGCGGTTTTTGATATTCTCACTAATCCGGAATATGTTTCTCAAATAGAAAAAATAAATAATGAGTATTATTACTGGGATAAGGTAAAGTATCATGTTCCAAAAGGAGTAAAGGCAGAAGATTTTTGGAATGCAGTAAAGCAAAGCCGGCTCATTGGTAATAAGCAGTTCAGTTTTTCTGCCTGTACTTTTTTCTATAAAGAAACAAATAAGATGCAGGAATATCTCCATAGTTTTGATATGAATTTTGGTGGTACTCTGGCTTCTTCTGATATTCTCTCTGACAAAAACAGGCAGTACTATCTTTTAAGTTCAATCATGGAAGAAGCTATTGCTTCAAGTCAAATGGAAGGTGCTTCTACTACCAGAAAGATTGCTAAGGAAATGCTCAGAAAGCAGGCTAAAGCAAAAGATAAAAGCCAGCAGATGATATTAAACAATTACAATACAATCCGATATCTTTCTGAACATAAGGATGATGAATTTTCCCTGGAACTCTTACTGGAAATTCACAGGCAGATTACAGAAAAAACTTTAGATGATCCAAAGGATGAGGGCCGCTTTAGAAGTGACGACAATATTTTTGTTGTAAACGGAATTACTGGAGAAGTTGCTCACGAACCTCCTTCTTACACAGCAATTAAAAAAACAATAAAAGAACTTTGCAAATTCATTAATACTGAATCAAAAAATTTTATTCATCCCATTATTAAGGCAATAATTCTTCATTTTATGATTTCCTATCTTCACCCCTTTGTAGATGGTAATGGTCGTACAGCCCGCTCTCTTTTTTACTGGTATATGCTTAAAAAAGGTTACTGGCTTACTGAATATCTTTCTATTTCAAGAATTATTTACAAGGCAAAAAGTCAGTACGAAAAGGCATTCCTTTATACAGAACATGATGATTTTGATTTAGGTTATTTTATTAACTACAATCTTCTTGTTTTAAATAAAGCTTTTGAAGAATTAAAGATTTATCTGGATAGAAAATCTAAAGAAGATGCAGCAATTCTCCAATACATGATTCCAGGCTTTAATGAACGCCAGATGCAGATAATAAAAATCTGTGCAGAAAAACCATCTTCCATGTTTACAAGCAGGGATTTGCAAACAAGGTTTAATGTTTCGGTAAAAACGATTCGTTCAGATTTAGAAGGTCTTGTTTCCGCCGGTTTAATGGAATCTATCCCTCTAAACAAAAGACTCACAGCCTACACCAGAAGTAAAACCTTCGATTCCCGCCTAAAAGAAATTAGGGGAAATTAAGAGAAAATTTCCCCTATTTCCATTTCCCCAAAAAACTCAACCAGATACCCAGCCCTCCCCCGTAACCAACCGCCACCACTTAATAAGTCGCCCCCATTACCCAGCCCCTCACACAACCCCGGATAACCAGCCACCCTCCACCAGCAACACCGCCCCAGGTAACCCCAGCACCACCAGCCCCAAAACAAAAAAACACCCCCGCCCCCGGAGCCATCCAGACAGCTACAGCAGCCAGACATCCCGGGAAGCAGGGGTTAGTATTTTAAGAAGAGCCGTCCTTACAGCAAAGGGGCTTATCTTGTAAGTTTGCGGTAGACGGTCTTGTGTGGGTGATCGTCGTCAATGCCAAGTTCCTTCTTGCGCCATTCAGCATATTCAGACCAGTTGCCTTCAAACCACTTAACTTCTGAGTTGTTTTCAAAGGCAAGTATGTGGGTGCAGATACGGTCAAGGAAGTAGCGGTCGTGGCTTACAACAAGAACTACACCTGCAAAAGAATTGATTGCTTCTTCCAGTGAACGGGTTGTTGCAATATCAAGGTCGTTTGTAGGTTCGTCAAGGAGTAGGACGTTGCCGGCTTCCTTAAACATAAGGCCCATGTTAAGGCGGTTGCGTTCACCACCAGAGAGTACGTTTATCTTTTTATTCTGTTCTGCATTAGAGAAGTTAAACCATGAACAGTAAGCATGTGCATTTATTTCACGAACACCACCGTTAAGAGGGCGTCCCTTTTCGTCAACGGCACCAAGTTTAATTAAGTCAGAACCGCCGCTTAAAGTTTCGTAAATGGTCTTGTTCATATCAAGCTTAGATCTCATCTGGTCAACGTAAACAAGCTTAACTGTTTCACCGATTTTAATGTTTCCAGAATCAGGTTTTTCTTCACCAAGTTTTCCATCAGGAAGTTCAACCTGCTGACCTGCAGCTGTTGCAATCATCTTAAAGAGAGTTGTTTTACCTGCACCGTTAGGGCCGACAATACCAACAACTGCACCTGCCGGAATATGAAAGTCCAGGTTTTCAAAAAGAACGCGGTCGTCAAAACTCTTGGTAATTTTTTCTGCATCAATAACAACATTTCCAAGACGAGGACCTGCAGGGATAGAAATCTGTGTGTCCTTAAGCTGAATGCGTTTTGATTCTTCGGCAAGGAGCTGTTCATACTTAGTGATGTGTTCCTTATGTTTAGCCTGGCGTCCCTTTGCTCCTGCGTGAATCCATTCCAATTCTTCCTGCATTTCACGGCGGCGGGTTGAAGCCTGTTTTTCTTCAAGGGCCATTCTCTTTTCTTTAGCTTCCAGCCATTCAGAATAGTTACCCTTAAACGGATAGCCTTCACCACGGTCCATTTCAAGAATCCATCCTGCAACGTTATCAAGGAAGTAGCGGTCGTGAGTAATTGCAATAATTGTTCCAGGGTAATTCTGAAGGTGACGTTCAAGCCATGCTACAGTTTCTGCATCAAGGTGGTTTGTAGGTTCATCAAGGAGAAGAATATCAGGCTGCTGAAGAAGAAGGCGGCAGAGGGCAACACGGCGGCGTTCACCTCCGGAGAGCACGTCTACTACCTGATCAGCAGGTGGACAGCGAAGGGCATCCATAGCAAGTTCAAGATTTGCATCAAGATTCCATGCATCAGCTGCATCAAGTTTTTCCTGAAGTTCAGCCTGACGGGCACAAAGCTTATCAAAATCAGCATCAGGGTCACCAAATGCTTCATTCACTTTATCAAATTCTTCAAGAAGGTCTGTTATAGGTTTAACACCTTCCTTAACGATTTCCATAACGGTTTTGCCTGGTTCAAGATAAGGCTCCTGTTCCAGATATCCCATTGAATAACCCTTTTCAAGATGAGTCTCGCCGGTATATTCAGTATCTTTTCCTGCAAAAATTTTAAAGAGAGAAGATTTACCTGCACCGTTTTCACCGATTACACCAATCTTTGCTCCATAATAATAGGAAATACTGATGTCCTTTAAAACAACTTTTGTACCATACGCGCGGGAAACGCGATCCATCGTGTAAATGATTTTCTTATCGTCAACTGTTTTAGCCATACCCATATTTTAGAGGAGAAAAATACTTTAGTAAATAAAGAAAGCCGTAACATGGGGCAAAGAGCCGTGTTCTACCTTATATAAGCATTTTTTTCTCAATTAAATTGAATCTGTAAAAATCTTATGTTCTATCAATATTTTTGCTATATAATTTAATGGAGAATATTTTTAGACGGAGTTACACATGAAAATATTTAAGCTTTATTCAAAGGGAATCCTTCTGGCAGCTTCACTTTTTGCCTTTAGCGGATGTTTTTTTATCGATTCAACTGAAGAAACAAGTGAATACTATGCAAGTGACGAAGATACTGACTACGTAAAAACCCTGGGTTCTGCAAATACTATTACACTGAACAACGTCAGCGGCAAAACTATTCTTTATGTAAACTACAACGAAAGTTCATCATCAACCATAAGCAAAAGTTACCTCAGATACCTGTCTTCTTCCACCGGTCTTACCACAAGCAGCAGCATCACTACAAGAAGTGCTGATGTTCAGGATGAATCTGAAGAAACTGTAGAAGTTGAATCGAGTCCAATCAAGCACTTTATTCCAAAAGCTGACATGGGAGAGGTTCTTACTTCCAGCGACCGTTCTGCTTCTATAGAAGAGCCAAGGTATTCAACTGTAAGTGCCAGTGATTTTAATGTAGGAGATACTAAATCCCTTTACGTTGACGTTAACTCTTCTATTTCTCAGTTTAAGTCCAAGACAGCTACCCTTTATGCAAAAAATTCTGTTTGTCTTGTATGGGTAATTTCCGGTTATACAACGGAAAACAAGGCCAACGGTAAATATGTAAACACAGATCTGGCTGAATACATAGCTTCAAAATTTGCCAGCCTTTACAATCATGAACGCACAGTCTTTGGAGAAGAAGGTGAATATCTTATCCACGAAACTTCATCAGGCTCAGGATATATTTCTTCAACTTCCATGGAAAACGGAGACAGTGATACAGGTTCTCTTGTAAACATTGTAATTTATGATATCGGTAATGATTATTCTGATGACAATACCAGTGGTATAGTTGGTTACTTCTATTCAAAAGACTACTGGGTTCCTTGTGACAACAGCAGCTCAATGGCCATGTATTCTAACGAAGGAAAATACTTCTATCTTGATTCTTCTTTCTGTAACTATGTAAGTTCTTCAAGTTCATCAGACAGTAAATCAGTAAGATATGCAGGTGTTCAGGATTCAGATGGTAACTCTATTGCCAGCGATACTGCCCTTACTACCCTCTTCCACGAATTCCAGCACATGATTAATTATTACCAGAAGGGCTACGGTTCTGTAGAAACCTGGTATAACGAAATGCTTTCCATGCTTGCAGAAGATATGTTTGCTACAAATCTTGGTGTAAGTGACGATGATGCTCCATGGGGTGCCCGTCTCCCTACCTTTAATGCCTATTATTATGTTTCCGGAATTGATGAATACCTGGGTGAAGATGATGATATGTCAGACCTGGCAGTATTCTCTTATTCAACTGCATATACTTTTGGAGCCTGGCTTGCCCGTGAATTTGGAGGCCCTGAACTTATAAGCTCAATCAGTCAGAACGACTATACCGGAATGGAATCCATAAGAAAGGCTATCTATGAACTTACAGGAGAAAACCTTTCTGCAAACCAGCTGCGCAGAAGATTCATTCAAGCCTGTGCCTTCAGAAATAATTTTGCAACGGCAAATGACCTGCCAACTCTTTACCAGGATGCCGGTGGAGAAATTACCGACGACAACTTTATCAGTGTAATGAATGCCCTGGATATTTATTCCACTGACTTTGTCTACTCAGACAGTGATTTTCTTGGTCCTGCCATCTATGATGATCAGTCATATCCGGATGCTATATCTTACAACAATAAAAGATATACACTTTCAAACCTGAGACCACACGGTTTCCAGATTCACTATGCAGGTGTGGCAAATTCTGATACAGTAACCCTTACATTTACAAGTCAGTCAAATTCCAATGAAGATGTAATTATCCTCATTCAGGATGAATTTGATAACGCTGTAGAGTAATTTCTAAATCAAAAAACTGCATTGTCTTTTCTCAAGTTAAGGCATGCAGTTTTTTTATAAGGACACACTATGAGCATCTTTTCTTCTAAAGACAAAACACCAGCGCAGACAGTCATTCAGGATGTGTGCAAAGTAAAAAAAGGTGAAAAAGTTTTAATCATTGCAAATCCGGAAACAAATCTTATTGCCCAGGATTTATACACAGCCGCCAGTGATAATGGTGCAAATCCCACCCTTATCTTTCAGCCTAAAAAAACATCTATGGATGCGGCAGAAGATGCAGTTGTTGCAGCAATTAAATCAGAACCTGACGTATGTTTTTCTATCAGTGCAGTAAAACTTGGTAAGGACAAAGAAGCTCAGGCAAATCCTTACAAGACAGAAGACGGCAAAAGCTATGACTCTGCCTTTGACTACCTTCTTGACGGTAAAAAAACCATGCGTGCTGTATGGACACCTGGTCTTACTCAGGACATGTTTAACCGTACGGTACAGATTGACTACAAACTTCTTGGTGAACGCTGTAAAAAAATCTGCGAAAAATACAAGGATGCAGTAAGCGTACATGTAACAGCCTCTGGTGGAACAGACGTAATTATTAACGTAGAAGGCAGGGAAGGTCTTGTAGACGACGGTGACTTTTCTAAGCCCGGCTCAGGTGGCAACATTCCTGCAGGAGAAGTTTTTATCAGTCCTGTTGTAGGTAAAACCCACGGCCGCATTGTTTACGACGGAAGCATGACCTTTAGTGACGGGGATTCTATTCTTGAAACACCAATCGATGTAAAAATCGAAAACGGCTATATAACAGACATCAGCGGTGGAGAAGAAGCAAAGCGTCTTCTTAAAGATATTACTGCAGCAGAAAAGGCCGCTGTAGAAATGGAAAACAAGGGAACCCTTCCTAAGGGACAGGGAGAATTTTACGCAAGAAATGCCCGCAGTATCGGAGAGTTGGGAATCGGTCTTAATCCAAATGCCACAATTACCGGCAATATGCTTGAAGACGAAAAAGCTTTCCGCACCTGCCACTTTGCTGTGGGAGAAAACTACGACGGAGACGGAAATGCCCTCATCCACTTTGACGGCGTTGTTCGTAATCCTACAATCGTAATCAGCTATAAAGATAAAAGTGAATTTACTGTTTTAAAAGATGGTGAACTTCAGATTTAAGTTTTAAGGAATAATTTTTAAGGAGCAAATTGAATGAAAAAGCTTATTTTTATCAGCAGTCTTTTTTTACTTTTAAGCAGCTGCTGTTCTTCTAAAAAAGAAAATCCCCCTCAGGAAAATGAAGAAAAGCTTGAGATTCAGGATTCAACTGCCCGCCCTGGAGAAGGTGGTGGTTCAGGTGCTGCCCAGGCTGTAGAAAATATAGAAAAGGCAGAAAAGATTAATAACCAGGCTGAATGATTTTTGCAAAAATAACTAAGCCTAATCTTTAAGCCAGTTTTTTAGAACATTTGTAACAACATCCGGATTTTCCCTAAGCTTCTTAAGGTAATCCGGATCTACTTTTGCCTTTGCTGCAGCTTCAAAATCAGTAAGCTCTTTTACGGCAAAGCCCTTGTTTTTTCCCCAGGACCTGAAAAACTCCAGTACGGAATTTTCCCTGCGGACCATTTTTTCATCAAAAGGATCGTAATATCCAAGAGCCCTTATTTCTTCAGTCAGTCTTTTTACCTGTTCCGGTTTAAGCTTAAGCCTTTTATAAAGGGAACGGGCTACACCATGTCCTTCCGGCGAAGAACCTATTTCGCACAAAAGAATTGCTGCCTTCTGAGGACCTGTTAATCTTATGGAGCCATCACTGACTTTAGTTAATTCCATGCCCTAATAATACCCCATGTCCCCAATCCTGTCATCATCAGCTGCTAAAGTCCCAGGCAAAGGTCTGTAAAAAAGCCTTCTTTTATTTTACAATACCACCATGACACGCATACTTTTTATCTGCCACGGCAACATCTGCCGCTCAACAATGGCACAGTTTGTAATGACAGATCTTGTAAACAAAGCCGGCCTTTCTGAAAAGTTTTATATAGATTCAAAAGCCACAAGTACAGAAGAAATCGGCAATCCGCCTCACCATGGCACCGTAAACAAACTCCGCCAGATGAATATTCCCGTTTTAAAGCACCGCGCCTCTCAAATGACAAAAGCAGATTACGATAACTTTGACCTGATAATCGGAATGGATGAATGGAACTACCGCAACATTATGGGGATAATAAAAAATGACCCGGATCAGAAAGTGTCTCTCCTGCTGGATTACACAAACCGTCCGGGTCAGATTGCCGATCCCTGGTATACCGGCAACTTTGATCAAACCTTCACTGATGTAATGGAAGGCTGCCAGGGTTTATTGAATAAAATTATAAGTTAGGGAACACGTAAGTTACACCAAGTGAAAGGTTAGTAACTGACTTACTAAGTTCTGTCTTGTTTCCTTCAATATAATAATCAGTGTCAAAGTATTTTGCCCAAAGACATGAAGCTGTAACTGTAAGGTTTTCTACAGGGTAAACTTCAAAACCAGTTCCTACACAGAAGCTGTCAAGAACAGGGTTGAATGTAGAGTTTGAATCATCCTTAGTTCCCTGCTTTCCGTACTGAATACCAAGGCTGTAAGAAACCCATTTGCAGATATCCCAGTCAGCACCAAGAGCAACTTCCCATGAATCATCATAGTCTGTTTCTCCAAGAATTGAATCCTGATTAGCAAACTTGTTAAAGTAATAGTTAAAGCTTGCACTTACGTAAACAGGTTCAATTACCTGCCATCCTGCACCAAGGTTAAGGGCAGCTGGAAGATCTGTATGGAAAGTTTTTCCGTCATAAATACCAAAGCTGGAAGCAAGTGCACCCTTTACTTCTGTAACTTCATATTTAACAGAAGACTTTGACTGGAACTGAACTGCCAGGTCTACTTCTTCAATAGGGCGGTAGTGAATGCCAAATACACCACTTACTGTATAGCCGTTTGCTTCATAAGAAATTGAATCGCTTCCATTTCCTAAAGAAGTAAAATATGCAGACTGAATTTCCATGCTCTGGGTTCCGTGTACATAGCGGAGACCTGCTGCAAAAGAAAGGTTATCAAGGAACATGTAAGCAACGCCCAGCTGTCCACCGTAAGTAATTGAAGTTACATCCAGGGAATGATTTGTAGCTGCTCCAACAAGAGCTGTTGCTGCTCCTGATGCCTGATCACCTGCTGCTGTATAAGCTGCTGCTGTAGTAGAATCACCTGCTGCTGTATAAGCTGCTGCTGCTGTATAAGCCTGTGTTGCCTGAGTCTGATAATCTAAAGCTGCAGAAGCAAAAAGAAGGGTTGTAGCAGAAGTACCTTCACTATAAGAAAGGGAACCACCGCCAGCATAAACACCAAAGTTTCCAAATACTGCAAACTTACCGCGCTTGTAAACAAAATCAGCATCAGGGTATACCCATACAGTTGTTTCGTCATTTGAATAGTAATCGTTTATACCATAAGAAGCATAAGCATTACCTGTCTGCAGTTCGTTACCATATTCCTTAAATACAAACTGGTTTCCTGCTTCTAAATAAAGACCGTCTTCCATAAATACTGTTCCGGCAACATTGTAATAAGAAGCTTCTGGACGTTTTGCTTCTGTGTTACGGCTTGGATTACGAAGGTAACCAGTGCTCATGTTTGTCTTGTTTTCTACGCCACTGGCAAAAACAGCTGCTGTACTAAGAGCTGCAATTACAGTAAGTACCAACTTTTTCATAAAACTCTCCTTGTTAAACCCATGAAGGGTAAAAAGAAAATGCCTGAATGACTTTGACACTTTCATCTTCAGCCTGTACAAAATGACATTTTACGTCTTTTTGTCATAAGAACTTCAATATACTTACAAGTAAAAGCTTTGTCTACAGAAATTTATTGAAATTTTATAAGGAAAGTCACTTACTTAAAAATAATCTTTAGTAAAAAGCGTCAGCCTGAATCAAAATGCATCAAAATGACACATGCCACTGGGTCAAAATTACCCATCCTGCCCCAATTCACCATAAAACTGGCCGTTCAAAGCCCAAAAGCCCTCTCCTTACCCTTAAAAAAAGCTCTGTAAAAAAAAATTTCAGCCTTTTTTTGTCCCAAAAAAACTCCTGCCGGCACCCCTGCTCCATCCCAAAAAGCACTTTTCTTCTATGTTTAACCCATTTTTTTGCCTCTTTGCCCCGGAATTCAGCTTAAAAATAAGAAATTTTCAAAAAATCCACAAATTTTCAGGATTTTTCCAATCAAAACTTTAACTTGGCACAGAAATTGCTATAACTATATATGAAAACAAAAATTAAATCGTACTGCAGGAGGTAACGATATGAATACACTTTCACTTTTTGACACACTTTTTGGTAACGACGGCTTTGCATTAACTGGATGCAACACAATGCCACAGGTTGATGTAATGGAAACAAAGGATTCATACGTTCTGGAGATGGATCTTCCTGGAAAAACTGAATCCGACATTGACCTTTCCCTTAAAGAAGGAATCCTTACAATTTCTTCTGTAAGAAAGGCTGATGAAAAAACTGATGATAAAGAAGCAGAATCTGAAGAAGAACAGAAAAAGTGGCTCATTAAAGAACGCCGCAACTCTGACTTTAGAAGAACCTTCCAGCTTCCAAACGACATTGATCCTGAACAGGTTAATGCAACCTTCAAAAACGGTGTTCTCAGCATCTCTATGAAGAAACGCCCTGAACCTTCAGTAAAGAAGATTGCAATCACAGCTGCCTGATTAAAACAAGAGCTTTAACCTGACAACAAAGGACCTGGCCCTGTTAATACAGAAGTCGGGTCCTCTTTTTTTATACTTTTTACGGGAGTCAATAATAAATTTTAAAGAGTTTTTTACTTTTCAAAAACAGTGCGCTGCTTTACTGCATGAGCCAGGGAAGCGACGTCTTTTTTAAACTCGTCACCTTTTCTTCCGATGATAGCCTGTGAACATGAGTAATGAGCAGTAGTAAGACGCTCAAGAATATTGTGTTCAAATTTAAGGGCAGTTGGATTTGTTTCAGGCTTAATTCCCCTTACAATCTCACAAATAGAAGCAATCTTTTCCTTTTCTTCTGAATAAAGATCCGGAAGAGCTGTAGCTTTTTCATTAAGAGTCACCATATGGGTCTTAATCTGACTCAGGGAACTGTTTGGGTCTTCCCTGTCTTTTTTAGAGGTTAACTTTTTTAATAATCTAAACATAGCTGTACTTTATGCAATCTCGTCTTCAAGTTGTCTAAGGCCACTTTCATGGCACCAGTTCTCTGCATAAGAACCTTTCTGACATAAGACTTTAACATGTTTATCAAAAGCACTCAACTCTATGTAATCAACAGTCTCAGGAAGAATTACACTGATTCCCTTTGTACCGGCAAAAGCTTCTTCACTAATAGAAGTAACGCCTTCAGAAATACGAACCAGCTTTGCCTTTGTTCCATAGAATGCTCTTGGAGAAATACCACGAACTTCACGGGTAGTTTTTACTACATCACTGTCGCCGTTATAAAAAAGAAGCATGCTGTTGCCTGTATTAATCATCATATTATCCTGGTAAAGATAATTCTTGTTTACAGACAGATATTTATTGGTATTTGGAAAAGCCGATGCTGCACAGGAAGTAAGATTATCCGGAAGAACAAGGTTTTTTACACCAGTACAGTTGGCAAAAGCCCTTTCTTTAATAGCTGTAACACTTTCCGGAAGAATTATGGATTCAACATTTACACAGTCACAGAAAGTACCGTCATCAATAACAGCAATTCCATCAGGAATCTCTACTGAATCAAGACTTTCGCAGTTTGCAAAGGCATATTTACCAATAGCCATAACTGTTGGGGGAATTTCGATATTAGTAAGGTGAATACAATCAGAAAAAGCCCTGTCACCTATTACAAGAACGCTTTCAGGTATTTTTACAGAACGTACGTTTCTGTGATTTTCGATAGTATCTTCTGTAATTTCGATAGTACCTTCAGGAATTACTACATCTACAAGTATATTTGCCATATTTACCTCGCATTCCGTCTTATTTTTTTTTACTAATTATCTATCTATACAATAATAACATTGAAAATGTCTGTTGTCCATAAATGAAGTCCCCTATAAAGGCCCTGTCTGCTTAAAATTAGCTTATAAATCTAAAAAAATTGCACTTTTTAAAGGCCGGATTTATAATTACGTGAAAACGTTTTCATAAATACTTAAGGAGGGAAAACTATGACTAAAATGAATACCGTTACTGGCTTGTAATGCCTGGCTTATGTGATGATACAAACCCTGACGCCTTCAGTCTTATGGCTTGTACCGGCGGCAACAGCAGCTACAGCAGCATTACAACAGTAGGTACCCTCTCTAACCTTTATCTCTTTGCAGATACCAGCGACACTCTGGAAATAGAAGAAGGTACATCTATGTCCGCATGGAACACTACAGTAGATGACAATAATGCAAGAACAAACAAACTCTTTATTAAAGATACTGATACAATCAACACCCTGATTGGCAACTACAAGACTGCTACTTTCTATATGGAAGATTATTCTTCTTACAGAACAAATGATGCAGGTTCTTCAGACGGTTATGTAACATGGAAGGCTATTAAGCTTGCAAGTGATGATGATCTTTATATAAGACATGAATATTGTGTTTATCGTGCAACAAGTGATGATCCTTACAGCTACACAGTAGACGGAGACGATGCAAAATGTGCAGCCCTCTCATATAAATATCTTGAACTTACACAATAAAAAAAATACCCGGCTTTAACTGCCGGGCACTCAGGCCTGATGTTTTAAGTTTTATTTTCTTAAGCATCAGGCTTTTTTTTTACAGAAAGAATCAATTAGTCTTTCTTAGTAAATGTCATTTTTACAACCATTGACTGATCTTCTGCAGCAATAGAAAGTGCAAAATAGAACTGTTTCTTGTCATCAGTTAAACGCCATGCAGTATCACCACCAATTGTAATTCCGTAGTCAGCAGACTGAGCAATAATTTCGTCTGTTAAAGGAATCTGGCCTGGAAGTTCAACAAACATCATGTCTTTAAGTTCTTCAAGTGTTGTTTCTTCTTCTTCACCTTCAGACTTAATGATTACTTTAGAAGAGTCCTTCTTTCCCTTAATTTCTACTTCTGCAGTTTCTGTCTGAGCTTCTCCATTTTCTTCCATTGAAACTTCAAGTGTCCAGTTTCCTACAATCCACTTTGAATTCAAATCGTCTGCTTCAATTACTTTGTCAGCAAATGTTACTGCTGAAGCCAGGAATAAACCTGCAAGTACTGCCATTAACTTTTTCATATCATCCTCCTAGATGGTATTTCTATTTCTAAAAACTACATTATTTTTTTGTCATACTGAATGAATAAAATTCAGTACGGCCATCTAATTCAGTAATTTTTATTTCCGATGTAATTTTAGTTTTTGATGGATTTAAATACAAAAGTGCATCTCCTTCTATTTTTAATCCATCATATTCAAGTTTTTTTATATCTTCAGGAGAAGGCACATCTGATACATAATAATAGAAGACTTCATCCCTAAGACCATCCATATCAGTGCTTTCCTTAGAACCTGACTGACGGACAATCTCTACCTTATCTTCTGAATCTACTGTTACGGTAAAATTCCTGTTTACCTGATATATGCCTTTTGTCTCTGAGATTTCTGCATCCCAGCTTCCCTTAAGCCAGGCAGTAGAAAAATCATCAACTGTAATTACAGAACTCTTTTTATTATTTTTATTGCAGGACAGCAAAAGAAGGGGAGTTAGAATTAAAACTGAAATTGCAAATAATTTTCTGAACACGATAGTTTATTATTTAAGAAATATTTTCTTCTGTCAACGAAAGATTTTACCAGACAACTATTCTATATACTCAAAATCAGATGCCTTAAAGCCAAAATCATCTACTTCTATATCTTCAAGATCAAAGGCATCATCAGCATATTCTGGTGGAGAAAGCTTTACTTCATATTTTTTTTCTGCAGCTGAACGGGTATCTTTCTTTGCCTTAGCCTTTTTTTTGCCGCAGCTAAATAAAGTCAGAGACATAACTACTGTTAATATCAACAGAACAAACTTTTTCATATCATCCTCTTTTTAAAAGGTATCATGTTAAATAACAGATTTCAAGCTAAAATCAATAATCCTGATAATTACACAGAAAGTTATGTTTAAAAGAAAAAAGGCCTCCCGCATTGCAGGAAGCCTTCCCTTAAAGAAATTTATGACAGATTAGAAATCTAAACCATCTAATGCATCTTCAAGATCATCTAAATCAAATTCATCTTCGCTATAATCGTCGTCATCATCTTCGTCTTCGTCTTCATCTTCGTCTTCATCTTCGTCAGCTGTTTCTTCGTCATCAGAGTCAGCTTTTACTTCTTTATAAACAAATTCTACGTCAGATGTTTTGTCGATGATTGTGTTATCCTTATAAACGAATTTACCTTTTTCTCCCTGAACAGTAACAGCAATATTGTTTCCACTTACAGAATAAGTTCCTTCATATTCCTGCCATCCAGATTCAAGCTTTACATTTTTTTCATCAACAAATTTAATTGTAGCAGAAGCTTCAGAGGATTCAAAAACTCTTCCTTTAAGTTCTACTGATTTTGCTGAATCTTTTTTGCTGCAGCTTCCAAGTGAAAGGGCAGCAACCATTGCTAATACGACTGCAAAAATCTTTTTCATCGTAAATACTCCTAAATACCCAGATGTAATCACTAAATAAAAACAATAACATTGTCATCAATATTTAAGTGTTACTTATAGGAAACAAAATTATAAATATTAGTAATATTAATTCAATAGTGTGTAAAATTATTGAAAAAAGTTAAGAAATTTTATAAATCCTTCTTTTTTTTACAATATCCTTGTACTTGATTAAATAGCTTATAAGATATACAAATAAAGTATGAAAAGTTCGATATCAAACTATTCTGAAGATTTTATGCGCCGCGCAATTCAACTGGCTCAAAAGGGAGAAGGCTTTGTACATCCTAATCCTATGGTTGGAGCCGTAATTGTTCGTGACAATAAAATAATTGCAGAAGGATATCATCATAATTACGGCAATCTTCACGCAGAAAGGGATGCCCTTAAAAATGCAGCTGACAATAATATAGATGTTAAGGGTGCAGAGATTTATATAACTCTTGAACCTTGCTGTCACCAGGGTAAACAGCCTCCTTGTACCCAGGCAATTATTGAATCAGGAATAAAAAAGGTTTATATAGGCAGCCGTGATCCAAATCCACTTGTAAACGGAAAAGGCGTAGAACTTTTAAAAGCTGCAGGCATAGAAGTAGTTCAGGATTTTCTTAAAGATGAATGTGATTCAATAAATAAAATTTTCTTCCATTATATTCAGCATAAAAAACCTTATGTAATTTTAAAATATGCAATGACCTTAGACGGCCAGACTGCAACCTATACAAAAGACAGTAAATGGATAAGCGGAGAAGCTTCAAGGCTTAACGTTCACAAAACCAGGGCAAATGTAGCAGCTGTTCTTACAGGAATACAGACAGCCCTTTGTGACAACCCTATGCTTAACTGCCGCCTTAATGACGGAGAAAAACATTTTAATCCCACAAGAATTATTCTTGATTCCCATGTTCAGTTAAAGGAAGATTCAGCTCTTGTTAAAAGTGCAAAAGATATTCCCCTTATTGAAGTTTGTGCCCTGGACCTTACAGAAGAAGAAAACAGCCGCATGGAACATCTTAAAAGTCTTGGGGTAAAATTCATTCAGACAGAAAGCTGTGACGGAAAAATCGATCTTGAAAAACTTCTGACTCTCTTAGGTCAGGAAGGTATAGACAGCATACTTATAGAAAGCGGCGGCTACCTTAATGCTTCTTTCCTCTTTCAGAAAAGCATGCCTCTTGTAAACGAAGTACATGTTTACCTTGCTGCAAAATTCTTTGGTAATGACGGCCAGAGTATTTTTAATCCGGTAAGAGGTCTTGGTGTTGAACTTGCAAAGGATGCCCTTGAGTTAAAAAAGCCTTCAGTTGAATTTTTTGACAATGACATCCTTTTAAAATACGAGGTGTAAATGTTTACAGGAATTGTAGAAGAATTAGGAAGCGTATCCCAGATAACTCAAAACGGCTCCTCCCTTGTTCTTGAGCTTAACTGCTCTTTTGCCAGAGAACTTACTTTAGGAGAAAGCGTTGCAGTTAATGGTGTATGTCTTACCGTAACAAACATTACCCCTTCTTCTTTTAGTGCAGACGTAACTCCGGAAACCTTCAGGCGTACTTCCTTAAATATTTTATCAAGCGGAAGTCCTGTAAATCTTGAACGTGCCATGAAGGCAGACGGCCGCTTTGGTGGACACATAGTCAGCGGACATATTGACGGATGCGGACGTTTAGTAAAAACAGAAAAAGAAGAAAATGCAGTAAACGTTTATTTCTGTGCTAGCAGCAAGCTTGGCCGCTACATCATAGAAAAGGGTTCCGTTGCCATAGACGGAATCAGCCTTACTGTAGCAAGCCTTACTAAAGACGGACAGGATTATGTCTTTAGCGTTGCAGTGATTCCCCACACCTGGGAGAACACAATCCTCAGCAAAAAAAATACAGGTGCCCCTGTTAACATTGAATGTGACATGGTAGGCAAGTATATAGAACACTTTATGAATTTTGAAAATAATCCGGCAGACGATTCAATTCCCCAGGATTTTATGACCGGCTTTACAAGTTTTCATTAATAAGGAGAAGAACATGGAAGAAGTTTTTAACACAATAGAAGAAGCTCTTGAAGATCTTCGCAATGGTAAAATCATAATGGTTACCGATGACGAAAACAGGGAAAACGAAGGTGACCTTATTGTTGCTGCCCGCTATGCTACTCCAGAGAACGTAAACTTTATGGCAAGTTATGCAAAGGGACTTATCTGTATGCCTGTAAGTCTTTCCCTTGCAAAAAAACTTGAGTTTGTTCCTATGACTTCAAACAATACAGACAACCACGAAACTGCCTTTACAATTTCTGTAGACCACGTTTCTACATCCACAGGAATCAGTGCCTTCGATCGTTCTGCTACAGCAATGGCTCTTGTCAATCCAGAAGCTAAGCCGGAAGATTTCAGACGTCCTGGACACATGTTCCCTCTTATTGCAAAACCAAAAGGAACTTTTGAACGTAACGGACACACAGAAGCAACTGTTGACCTCTGCCGCCTTGCAGGTCTTGAAGAAGCAGGTCTCTGCTGCGAAATTATGAGCCAGGACGGACACATGGCCCGCCTTCCTGAACTTAGACAGCTTGCTAAGGAATGGGGAATGAAGCTTGTAAGCATTGCAGACCTTATTACTTACAGAAAGAGCCACGAAAAAATTGTAGAAAGAGCTGCTGTTGCTAACCTTCCTACAAGATACGGCCAGTTTAAAATGTACGGTTACAAAGATTTGATTTCCGGAGTAGAACATGCAGCCCTTGTAATGGGAGATGTTTCTGACGGAAATCCAGTTCTCTGCCGTGTTCACAGTGAATGTCTTACAGGAGATGCTTTTGGTTCATTAAAGTGTGACTGTGGTGAACAGTTTGACTCTGCAATGAAGCACATAGCTCAGGAAGGAAGAGGCGTTCTTGTTTACCTGAGACAGGAAGGAAGAGGTATCGGTCTCTTAAACAAAATAAAGGCCTATGCCCTTCAGGACCAGGGAATGGATACCGTAGATGCAAACCTTGCCCTTGGACTTCCGGAAGATGCCCGCGACTATAACTGCGGAATCCAGATTCTTCGTGACCTGGGAATAAGCAAGCTTAAGCTTATGACAAATAATCCTAAAAAGATTTACGGTCTTAACAGTAAGGAGTGCGGTCTTGAAATTACAGAACGTGTTCCGATTCAGATGCCGGTTCATGCCCAGGATAAGTTTTACCTTACAACAAAGGCTGTCCGCATGGGTCATATTCTGACCAATGTCTGAGCAGGCTTAAATAATAAAAACAAGAAGGTGCTGATTTTACAAAAGGCCCTATCAAAATATCAAGGAGAAATATATGAACATTATTGAAGGAAAAATGGTAGCTTCTAAAAAAGACGGAAGCAAAATCAAGGTTGGAATCGTAGCAGCACGCTTTAACGAATTCATTGTTTCAAAACTTATTGAAGGTGCAAGGGATGCCCTCCTCCGCCATGATGTTCCGGAAGAAAACATCGACCTTTGCTGGGTACCAGGCAGCTTTGAAATTCCTGTAGCAGCTCAGAAAATGGCAGAAAGCAAAAAATACGATGCCCTTATTTGTCTTGGTGCAGTAATCCGCGGTTCAACAAGCCACTATGATTATGTTTGTGCAGAAGTTTCTAAGGGTGTAGCTCAGGTTGGCCTTAACGAAAAGATGCCTGTAATGTTCGGTATCCTTACAACTGATACAATCCAGCAGGCTATCGAAAGAGCCGGAACTAAAGCAGGTAACAAGGGTTACGACTGTGCTCTTGGTGCTATCGAAATGGTTAACATGATGAATCAATTCTAAATAATTGCTATACTTACAGGTATGAAAAAGATTTCAAAGATTCTTATACCTGTAAGTATCATCTTTCTTTTTATAATACTTACACTTTTCCTTGGTGCAAACTTTATGGCAAACAAAGCAGTTGCACCTATCCTTCCAAATGAATCCAGGGATTCCGATTACTATACAGGTCAGCTTACAGAAGAATGTGATTCAGATGACCCTGTAGAAATATTTGCCAACGATTCCTTTAATTCCAGCTACCAGTGGCTCAGGGAAAATTCAACCCTTGCTTCAATTCAAAGTACTGACGGACTTCAGCTTAATGCCTACCTTGCAAAAACCTCTACAGACAGTCACAAGTATGCCATTGTTATTCATGGCTGGAAGTCTGAACCAAAAAACGTTTCTCCTTACGCCCAGCATTTTTTTGAAAAAGATTTTAATGTTCTTGTTCCAGGTTTAAGAGGCCACGGCTGGAGTGACGGAAACTTTGTAGACATGGGTTATTACTGTAAATACGATATTAAAAGCTGGTGCCGTTATTTAATTGACCAGGACCCTCATGCAAAAATTCTTTTGTGGGGAGTTTCCATGGGTGGTGCAACAGTAATGCTTACCACAGGATTAAAGCTGCCGGTAAACGTTCTCTGTGCAATAGAAGACTGCGGTTACACTACCGCCTGGGATCAGATTAACTACAGACTCCAGGTTGAATATAACCTGCCTGCCTTCCCTTTAATGTATGCCGCAAATTATATTATAGAAAAAAAATACGACTACAATCTTAAAAAAACAGACTGTCTTGCAGCTGTAAAAAAATCCATTACACCAACTTTGTTTATTCATGGAATGGAAGACGATTACGTTCCAAGTGACCATCTTTACAAATGCTTTAATGCTGCAAAGTGTGAAAAGGAAATGCTTAAGATTGAAGGTGCTAAACATGCCCGCTCTGCATTTAAGGATCCAGAAACCTACTGGAACACTGTAGATGCTTTTGCAGACAAATATTTTATTCCGGCAATGTCAGATTGAAATTAATTTAAGGACTTTTACAAGATCAGATTTTTCTATCAAATCTATAGGGCGGCCTTCTGTATACTTGCGGCCTTCTTCTGTAAAAGTTCCTGCACTTACACAAAAACCACGGTCAGCTTTTATATCCTGAATATGGCCGTGGAATTCACGTACATACAATTCACCTGTAGAACCTGAAGTCCTGAAGAATCTGTAAACCTCTACGTTGCTCCACTTAAGGGTAGAAACATCTGCAACAATATCAGTAAATACCGGACCAACATTTATATCCTGAATTTTTACCCTGGCATTCTTATAGCGGACTGCAATAAATTTACGGCAAAGGGTAACAAAGTCACTGCTTCCTGCACTAAGGTAAATCTGCAGGTTTGAGTTCTGGCTTAATTCCTGATAGCGGCTGATAAGGGCATTAACATCTTTATAATTTGAATTTACATTTCTGATTGTCTTTAAAAGAGCAAGACCCTTTGCAACCTGATTCCTTTCAAAGTAAACCTGAGCAAGGTTGTATTCAATTTCCAGACGAACATCCGGTAAAGCATTTTCATGTTTAAGACCAATCTCAAAATCCTGAATGGCAGTTTCTGTGTCACCTACTTTTCTATGGTAAATACCTGCATGAAGACAGGACTTTGAACCATAAACAGGGTCCGGCCTTAAATGCATAAATACTTTAATTGCCTTTTCTCCGTGACCTTCTTCTGTCATAGCGTCTGCCATGTCATACAGGGCCTCTTTATTTGAAGGATCTTCATCCAGGGCTTTCTTAAAACATGGAAGGCTGTCCCTGAATTTTTTTGTAAAGTAAAGGGACTGTCCAAGGTAAAAATAAACACCTTCTGCATCAGCCTTAGAAATAAGAGCTTTCTTAAAACATGGAATTGCCCTTTCGTACTGCTGGCTCTTAAAACAGGCAAGACCAAGATAATAATTCACTTCAAAATTGCGGGAATTCATTTTGTAGGCATCAGAAAGAGAAACTACAGCTTCCTGAAATTTATTCTGATGAACTGCACACATTCCGCATCTGAGCATTACATTAAAATGCTGTTCATCAGTAAGTTTTTCCCGTGGAAGTTTTGAAAGCTGAAGGTAAACAGGAAAAGCCTTATCCCAGATCTGCTTTGAAAAATAAATCTCACCAATAGTAATAAGTCCTTCCGGATCATAAGGGTCTTTTGCAAGTTTTTTATTAGCCATGCGGAGTATCTGAGCCTGATTTTTATGGTCCCCGGGACTTGAAATACCGGAAGATGATTTCTTCCCAAAAACAAGCATCAGGACTGCAATAAGAGAAACTACAACTACTGCGGCTATCAGATATGTCATTTTACAATTAACCTCAAACTTACAAATAAAAATCGACTTCTATACTTATATAATATCGGCACTTTTTTTAAAAATATTTAACTATAATACGTCGAGTCAAGGCACGCTCACGCTTAAAGCCTTGACTTCGCCGTTTTGAGGGTTTTGTAATAAACCCTCAATCAAAAAAGGGCTGCCCGTATAAAAGGAACAGCCCATATAATATTACTTTCTGTTTTCTTCTACAAACTGCTTGATTCTGTCCAGAGCCACCTTGATTTTTTCTATGCTGGTAGCGTAACAGACACGGATATGCCCCTCACCACCAAGACCAAAGACGCTGCCTGGAACAACTGCTACATTATGCTGCTGAAAAAGTTTTGTAGCAAACTCTTCACTTGTCATTCCTGTAGAAGAAATATCCGGGAACATATAAAAGGCACCCTTTGGTTCCGGAACAGGAAGTCCCATATCATTAAAGGCTTTAACCATAAGGTTTCTTCTCTGCTGGTAACTGATGCGCATTTTTTCTACATCTTTCCAGCCATGCCTTAAGCCTTCAAGAGCTGCATACTGACTGAAAATTGGAGCACAGATTGTATTGTAACCATGAAGCTTAACTATCTGGGCAAGGATTTCTGCAGGAGCTGCAATATAACCAATACGCCATCCTGTCATGGCAAAGGATTTAGAAAATCCGTTAAGTACGATTGTGTAATCCTTCATGCCGTCAAAGGAACCGATACTTACATGTTCTGCATCTTCATAGGCAAGTTCACAGTAAATCTCGTCACTGATAACCCAGATCTGATGCTTTTTACAAACTTCTGCAATTTTAGCCAGTTCTTCTTTAGGAATCATTGTTCCTGTAGGATTGTTTGGACTACAAATCATAAGAGCCTTTGTTTTTGGTGTAATAAGCTCTTCTATCTGTGCTGCTGTCGGGTAAAAATTGTTTTTACTTGAATCAACAGGCACAACCTTTGCGTGGCACAATTCAGCAAGAGGAGTATAGTTTACATAGCAAGGCTGGCTTACAAGAATCTCGTCTCCTTCATTAAGGATTGCACGGAGAGCTGCATCAACACCTTCACTGGCACCAACTGTAATGAGAATTTCATTAACAGGGTTATAATCCATACCATATCTGCTCATGTATTTAGCAATTTCTTCCCTGAGTTCAAGAAGACCCCAGTTACTTGTATAGCTGGTGTGACCCTTTTCAAGATGATAAAAAGCTTCTTCCCTCATACACCATGGTGTAGGAAAATCCGGTTCACCTACAGAAAGGGAAATTACATCATCATGTCCGATGAGCATCTCAAAAAATTTACGGATTCCACTTGGGGGAATGTTCTGTATTGTTTTGCTTAACCTGTCTTCGCGAGTATTCATGCCATAGCTCCTTCACGACGGTCGCAGTCTGTTTCTACATATACGATGTCGTTTTCTTTGTAAGTCTTTAAAATAAAACATGTTTTTGTTGCCCTTACACCCTGAAGTGTAGAAAGCTTACGGGCGACAAAATCCGCCACTTCCTGAAGAGTGTCTCCTTCTATGATTACCTTAAAATCATAACCGCCACTCATAAGATATAAAGACTTAACCTGAGGGAATCTGTAAATACGGTCTGCAATTCCGTCAAAACCGTGTTCACGCTCAGGTGTTACCTGAATCTCTATTTCTGCACGAACCTTTTCTTTTGCACTTAAATCTTTTTCCGGGTTAATAATCGCCGCGTACTTCATGATAACGCCGTCGTTTTCTAACTTCTGAATAATAGCATTAACTTCTTCAACGGATCTTTTTGTCATGGCTGAAATATCTTCAACCGAAATACGTCCATTATCACGCAGCAAATTCAAGATTTCTTCTGATTCGTTCATATTTTAACTCCAATGCCAAAGATTATACTAAGTATATAAAATTTTTTCACCTGCAAGGCAGTCTTTTCTATAAAATCGTCATATTTCAACTTTTTCTAAAATCTTATACTCTAAATGAGGAGATAAAAATGTCTGTTTTACAAGGAATTTTTTTAGGACTTATTCAGGGCATAGCTGAATTCTTACCAATATCTTCTTCTGCCCACCTTAAAATAGCCCAGCATCTGTTTGGACTTGATGAAGTACCCCTTCTATTTGATGTCATGCTTCATCTTGCCACCCTTTGTTCAGTTTTCTTATTTTTCAGAAAGAAAATACTGGAACTTCTCCTTTCTTTTTTTAGAATCATCACTTTTAAAAAAAGCAGCAGCCTTGCCCCGGAAGAAGCTGCTAAAGAAACACAGAACCGCAAAATGATACTTGCAGTTATTCTGGCAACGCTGGTAACAGGAGTTATCGGTATTTTTACATCAAAGCTTCTTAACGATGACTTGATTTCCTTAAAAATTGTTTCTGCAGGTTTTCTTGTAACTTCTTTTCTTCTTATTTCATCTGCAAAAATAGAAAAGCTTACTATTAACAAAAGCCCTGTTCCTTCATGGCCAAAAGCCCTGCTTATAGGACTGGCTCAGGGTTTTGGTACCCTCCCTGGAATTTCCAGAAGCGGTTCTACAATTGCCGGCGCCCTCTATTGCAAAATCGACAGGGTAAATGCAGGAGAATTTTCTTTTATACTTTCCATACCTGCAATTCTTGGAGCCTTTATTCTTGAAGCAAAAGATTTGTCTGCCGTTAAGGAAAGCATTGGAATGCTGCCACTTGCAGCAGGCTGCCTTACAGCATTTGTAAGCGGACTCCTTGCCCTGGCCTTTCTTATGCGTCTTATAAAAAAAGGAAAGCTTGAATGGTTTGCAGCCTACCTTATTCCTCTGGGAATCTGCGGAATAATTTTCTTCTAAAAAATATTTTTACATAAAAAAACCGGCTTTATTCAAATGCAAACTGATGCAAAATAAAAGCCGGTTTTTTTGTTTTATAAAATCAGTAAAACTTATTTAACTTTCTGAGCCCACTTATTAACCTGAACACCACTTGGCTTAAGGTCAGGGTCAAAGTTGCTTCCGTCTTCAAGATCCATAACTTCGTTTTCTACACAACCAAGAACTGCATCAAAATCCTTGTTATCTGCAGGCACATCTGTGATTGGTGAATCAAAACTATTTTCAATATAGAACTGTGAATACTTGCTCATAACAAAACCTTCACCCTGACGGGCAGCATAAAGATTCCAGAGGATACGGGCACAAAGAATCTTTGTCATAACCTGATCCCTTTCTATAACAGACTGGTCTTTCTCAGAAAGATTCATATCTGAAGCTGCAGTAAAGATACCCTTGTTCTTTAAAATCTTATAAAGCTTTTTCTCAGAAAGAGTCTCTCCACCTGTGTATTCATCCAGCAGGTCAGTTGTTTCCTGAGTAATCAAAAGCATTTCGCTAAGGGTAACCTGATTCTTAAGAAGAAGTTCCTTTATTTTTTTATCATCAGTAACATCTTCTACAGCACGAAGCTCCCATGCAGAACTTTTTATAAGACCATAGTTTTCTGCATAGTGGTCAGGAAGCATCATAAAAGCTTTGTCAAAATAAACAACGCTTTCAGAGAAGCTCTTGTTCAAGTAAGCCTGAACACCCCTCTCAAGAATAAGAAGTCCGTTTTCGTTACTTCCGGCAACCAGGTCTTCACTGTTAAGGTTTTTTATTTCTCCCAGACGCACTCCAAGAATAATTGTCTGAGAGTCACCCTTACATGAATCCCTTGAAAGTTCATAATAATCTTCTGCCTTAGATCTCTTTCCGGCAATAAGATATGTTCTTCCCTCAAGAGCATAGAGACGGGCAAGAAGGGCTTTATTCATTCCAGCCTTCTCTATTGATTCCTGTATATCAGAAAGAATGTAATTACAGTCTGCCTGCAGTGTCTTTGCATCAGAAAGATTACAAATAGAATTACAGTCAACTTTTGCAAGCTTCTTTTCTATACGGAGAACATCTTCTGTCTGAACCTGTGAGTCAGTAGACATAATGATGTCCCTCTGAAGGGAACGGCAGCTAAAAAAACTTACAGCGGCAAAAAGAACCGCACCATAAAAAAACAGTTTCTTCATTCAATCTTCCTCCGGATTCTGTTTTTATTTTATATTCCATGCATACAATTTTTTATCAACAGTAAGAACAAAACATTCATCCTTATTGTCACCGTTTACGTCAGCAAATGCAGGTTTACCCCATCCAAGAAGAGGATATCCGTAAAGCATTTCAAGGTTAGAATCAAATCCATAAATTACATTTGAATCCGGTGTTACGTAAATATTTTTTCCGGCACTGATAAATCCGTCTTTTGCAGATTCACATGGAACCTTTACAGAAAGAACTGAACCATCAATTCCAACCCTGTAAAGAATTGAACCATAAGAAAGTGCATAGAAATATTTTCCGTCTGTTACAAAGTTCTTAAAGAATACACCATCAAGTTTAAGTGGGAAGCCTGTCACAATTTTGTCATTCTTCCATACAAAAGCCTGACCGTTCTGAGTTACAAATGCTGTGTAAATATCCTTGTCCTTTTTCATAAGGGCAGGAGATTCAAATCCGATTGAAGAAACATTAAGCCTCTTTTCTTCTGAAGAATTTTCTTTAAGAAGAATAATGCTTCCCATAAAGCTCTTGTCATAAACAGCAATTGTATCGCCAAGAACAACAGGAGCAGACTTTAATGAACCGGTAAGATTCAAAGCCTTAGATGTTACGTTTCCTTTTTTATCAACAAAAACAAGGTTTCCGTCTACAGTTGGAATCACAACCTTGTCTTTTGTACATGCAGGACCAGAAGCAGGACGGGATTCAATATTTACAGGAACAAATACTTCCTTAAGCTTGCTATCCAGAAGAGTTACCTTACCTCTGTCACTGACAACCCAGAGACAACCGCCCTTCTTAAGGGATTCACTGCCGGCTTTAATGTAAAGCTTATCATCTGATTTATAAGTGTAAGTCTTTGTACTTGGAATACCCATGGATTTTATATTTCTTGAATTTTCCAGCCAGAAAATTGTAGAGCCGCTTTTTTCAAGAATACCATCAGCCTTTCCTTCAAGACTTACAGGGAAGCCTGGTACACAGTGAAGGTCGATTATGTGTTTAGAAACTGCTTCAACCTGAACTTCAACATTGTCTCCGTGAAGACCAAGAGTAAAGCGTCCGTTTGAATACAACTGAAGAATCTTTGCAAGACCCGCATTGCTTCTTAAGAAGAATGGAATACTGCGCTCAAGGTTATAGTAAAGATCGATTGTATTTTTATCACCGGTTGAACCGATTACAGAGTTATAAACTTCGCTGTCTGTAAGATAAAGTTCTTTTTTGGAAGCGCCATTTATACCGGCAAGAGTTTCCGGATTTTCTGAGAAGTAGATGTATCCGTCTTTAACCATGTAGTATGGACGTGGAATATTTACGTCAAAGAGGGCAATGATATCCTGAAGGAATCCAGGGAGCATAATTCTGCGCATTCTCATTCCGTCAAGGATCAGGCTTGAATCTTCTTCAATAACGATGGAAGAAATAAACTTATCAAATACAATTCCGCGCTGGTTCTCATCTTCAATCTTAATTACAAATACAGGGTCATTCTGATTTTCAAGACCAAGGGCTGCAAACTCTCCACCTGTCCATGAGAAAATCATTTCTTCAAGGGAAAGACCAAATACTGTACGTGACAGTTTGTTACCTGTAGCCCAGAGTTCATCTGCCTTCTCTGATTTTGGAATATAGCTGAATGCCACATCCTTTAATTCTGCAAGGCTGCCTGCATTCAAGATTGTATAGTACTGAACATTTTCTGTAAGTTTAGACAAAAGCTTTGGTTCCTTAGAGTCACGGTTAATGATTTTTGCAAGAGCCGCAGAATCTACGTTTTCCTTACTGAGAGGAAGTTTTGCCTTAAGCTTAATGTTGTCATTTGTAATGGAAAGAGAAACTTCTGTAAGACTGTCATTTGAAATTACTGAAGACAGACGGGAAAGCATTGGACTGTTTTCCACAGCCTGATCTGCAAACTTTCTTGAATCAACAAGAAGCTTGATTGCATCAGAAGATTTACCTGTCATAAGTTCTGCTTCTTTTGCAGAATAATTATTATTGTCAGAAGCAACTGCTTTTATAAGAAGCTCTTCTTTCTGTGCTACAAGAACAAGATTGCGCATTGGCTTAATGTAAATAACATCTTCTTCTTTTCTTGTACCATCAGCATTAACTGAAGAAGGATCACAATATTCAATTAAGCCGGTTTCCTTATTAAGAGTAACTCCCTCAACATCTATAAATGAAAGGGCTGGTTCAACAAGACGGGTAGCTAAAGAAAGATAACTTAAATCAACTACAGCAAGAAAATCAAATTCACCTTTTTCGTTTGGATACAAAGCAACGTCTGCCTTACGTGAAGCTATAAACGAAAGGAAAGGACTCTTTCTCCATTCGTTGCTTCTGAATTCCATAAAAGGTTCACGGAAATCTGCAAACTCAGGATCGCTAAAAAGCAAGTCGGCTGCATCAAGTTCAGCAAGAGGCTCTACAGCTTCCCAAACTGAATCAGTATGAACATAAAGACTAAAGCCCTGTGGTATTACTTCAAGCACATTCTTTTTATGGAATGCACAAACTACCATTGCAACAAAAAGTATTACCAGGATTGCACAGATAAACTTAAGGATGCCAAAAATAAAACGAAGAATAAAAGGCTTCTTCTTTTTCTTGTCAGCACTATCCTTTTTTTCTGCTTCCTTATCCGACTTGTCTTCTGAATCACCTGCCTCATTTGTTCTGACACTTTCACTTGAGTCAGAAGCTTGAGAGTTTTCAAGATTACTTTCAGAAATAGTCTGATTCTCTACATCATCAGTCTTGAATTCAACTTTTACATCTGATTCATTTTCTGATAAAGATTCAACTTTCTTCTCTACCTGAGATTCATCACTTTGATTAATATTTTCTTCCATACAAGAAATTATATTATAAACATTAACACTTGTTCAAATCGATGTTATACTTTTTGAGATGTATTATTTTATAATTAATAAAACCGGCGGAAGCGGAAAATCCGTAAAACGCTGGAAAAAACTCAGTAAATTCCTTGATAAAAACCATATACAATACAAAGTTCTTTATTCTGAATACGTAATGCACGCTAAAAAAATAGCCGCAGACTTATGCAGCCTTAATGACCCCGACATAAACATTATCGTTGTAGGAGGAGACGGCACCCTTAACGAAGTAATAAACGGCATTACTGACTTTAGCAAAATATCCCTTTCCATAATTCCTGCAGGTTCAGGCAATGACTTCTCAAGACAGTTTAAAATTCCCCGCCATCAGCCTGTAAAAGCCTTTAAGAAAATACAAAAGACCCATGATTCAGGAATAAAAAAATACATAGACATAGGCCGGGCCCAGTTTTGTAACCAGGAGGGGCAGGAAAAAGACCTGCTTTTTTCCATAAGCAGCGGCATGGGTTTTGACGCCCTTATCTGCGAAAAAAACGATTCTTCAAAAATTAAAAAGGCCCTTAATAAACTCCACATGGGTAAATTCAGCTACCTGGCAATTTCCCTGCAGACAATCTTCTTAATGAAACCCTTTAAGGCAAAAGTTCACTTTGAAGACCAGGGTAAAAGCGAAAGCCTGGATTTTAATAACATGGTTTTCCTTGCAGCAATGAACTTTAAGGCAGAAGGCGGTGGTATTAAAATGAGCCCTATGGCCCGCCCTGATGACGGCTGCTTTACTGTCTGTGCAGTACACAACGTAAAAAAACCCCTGCTTTTGTTTAAGTTTGCCCAGCTTACCACAGGCCTCCATGTTTTCAGCAAGAATTTTATGTTCCGGGACACAAGCTGCTTTACAATAGAGGCAGAAAATCCTGTGACAGTGCATACCGACGGTGAATTCTTTCCAAATGTAAGGAAAATTCACTATACATGCCTTCACAACAAGCTTTCTGTCCTTGTATAAAATCGTATCGTATACGGCCAAAATGACTGACTTTATTTAAATAAGGTGTTATATTTATCCATTATGGTTTCTGAAAACAAGGTTGAAGATATAACTACAGACAATACTGCCCCTCAGAAAATACAGCTGACCACTCCAAAAAAGAAGTCCTCTTTTAAATTAGTACTTACAATATTATTTTTAATTGCATTTGTAATCGTTGCTGGTTTTTTAATTTACCAGTACCGTCAGGGAAGCTTCAGTAACTGGAAGACTTTTAAAAGCTACATTAACAGCTTTGGTCTTTTTGGACCTCTCTTCCTTACTGTTTTCCAGTGCATAAAAGTTCTTTATGTTGTAATTGCCGGAGGAATCGGATGTGCCGCAGGTGGCGCCCTCTTTGGTCCTCTGGTAGGTTTTATATGCAATTACTTAGGCCTGGTAAGCGGCTCAATACTGGCCTTCTGCATTTCTAAGAAATTTGGTCCTTCCTTTATGCAGGCTCTTTTTTCTGAAAAGAAAATCAACAAGTACATGAACTGGATGAAAAAGTACAAGAAGCATTATTCCATCTTCCTCTGGCTTGCCATCTGTTCACCAATCGCACCGGATGACTTTCTCTGTTACTTTACAGGAGCTTCCGGCATGTCATACAGAAGGTTCATCCTTATTATAATTACAGCAAAAATATGGAGTATTCTGGGATACAGCCTGATTTTCGGCTTAAATTTCCACTAAACCTTAAAATCCACTTTTTTCCATATAAATGGTAGACTTGTGGTATATTTTTTTTCAATGATGTAGAATTAACTTCGGGAGAGATAAAAAAATGTTAGGTGTTTACAATTATACAGTTATTCTTACTTATTTAGGAATGCTTTTTTCTTTTGCAGGAATACACTTTGTGTTCTCAGAAATGGACAGAAGCTTTATCCTTGCTCTTCTTTGTTTAATGATTTCTGCTGTCATGGATATGTTTGACGGCAAAGTTGCTTCAACAAAAAAAGACCGCACACCAAGCGAAAAATTATTTGGTATTCAAATTGATTCCATGGCTGACATTATCAGCTACGGTGTTTTCCCTTCACTTATAGTTTACAAACTTGCAACCCTGTCTGAATTTAAATCAGCACACCCAAGCGGAAAATATGTAGTTATTTGCATTTGTGCAGCTTATCTTCTCTGTGCCCTTATCAGACTTTCATATTTTAATGTTGAAGAAATGGAACGCCAGACTAAAACAGATGAATGCCGTCACGAATACCGCGGTCTTCCTGTAACAAGCATTGCCCTTATCCTTCCATTTGTATTTATCGTAAGTTATTTTTCCGGTTCTTCAGAGCCGCCTGTTGTTCCTTGTGCCTTCCTTCTTGCAGTAATGGGGATTGCCTTTATTACTCCATTTAAGCTTATAAAGCCCCTCTTTATCGGTAAAATCATTATGATAGTTATCGGCCTTATGGAACTTGCCCTCCTTCTTTGCGGCAAAGCTTATGTAAGGGAAACAAAAACAGCTGCAGCAAGTCCTGATGCACCACAGCAGAGCCTTATCTGGGATTCAGAAAAACATTCGATTCCAGCAGACCCTGCCCTTAATCCTGATGGAAGTCCAGTAATAACTTCAGAAGATGGAACAGCAGGCGAAATACCTCCATCAACAGAAGAAATTGTAAGTCAGGAATAATTTTTTATGGCAGCAAATGACAAATCAGTAGAATTTTTATACGGCACAAAAATAGGAAGGGCACTTCTTGAATTTGCCCTTGCTATAAGAGTACCAAAACTCCTTGGAGCTTTTTTAAGAAGCCCTCTCTCCCACTTTTACATTAAAAAATTTATTAAAAAGAACGGCATTAACATGGATGCCTGGCCAAACGCAAAGTTTAAGACCTTTAACGATTTTTTTACCCGCAAAAAAGAAATTACCTTTGACCCGGATCCAAAACATTTAATCAGTCCAAGTGACAGCCTTTTAAGTATTTACGACATAAAAGAAAACAGCAGCTTCTTTATTAAGGGAGCTGACTATACAATTAGTGACTTTTTACAGAACCCCGATTTAGAAAAAGAATATCAGGGGGGCCTTTGTCTTGTATTCCGTCTTTGTGCAACAGATTATCACAGATACTGCTACATCGATAACGGACATATTGATGACAATCACTTTATTCCCGGAAAGCTTTACAGCGTACAGCCCCTTCCTTTAGAAAAGTTCCGCGTCTTTACAAAGAACAGACGCAGCTGGGCAATTCTTCATACAGAAAACTTTGGTGATATTGCACAGATAGAAGTTGGAGCCTTTAGCGTTGGAGGAATCATAAATCACGACCAGAATGCTGACTTTAAAAAAGGCACAGAAAAAGGTTACTTTGATTTACATGGTTCAACAATCGTACTTCTGATTAAAAAAGATAAAGTTGATATTCTTGAAGAAATAAAAGAAGCAACTGCAGGAGATAAAGAATACAGGGTTAAGTGCGGACAGTTTATAGCTTCTGCCCGTTAAAAAACTTAACTCCTGTTGTCAATAAACTTAATTCTTACACTTTGAATACGGCGTGCACTCTGGTCTTCTACCATGTAAAGCACGCCGTCTTTTTTATAAACCGCACCAATACTTGGAAGTTCACCAAAGCGTTCAAGAAGCCAGCCACCTAAAGTATCAAAATAAGAACTGTCCAGTTTAAGGTTTAAGACTTCATTTAAATCATCAATTTTCATATCCCCAGGAACAAGGAACTCCCAGGTGCCGATAACAGTTATACGGCTTTCCGGAGCAAGTTCAGAACTACCGTACTCATCAGACATACGGCCAAAAACTTCCCTAAGGATATCATCCATTGTAACAATACCGGCCATGCTGCCATATTCATCAACTACGACTGCAAAATTATTATGTTCCTTCTTAAAGGTTTTAAGCAGTTCTTCTGCAGAAAAAGTTTCCGGAACAAAAAGCACAGGCCTCATACAAATCTTTACAAAGTCATGACTCTGAGTAATAAGTTCACTTGCAAAAAGAACAGCCTTATAATGCAGCACACCTACAATGTTTTCCGAAGTTCCATCATAAACAGGAATACGGGAATAACCTGACTCTGCAAAAACCTTAATTACTTCTTCAAGACTGGAATCAATACTTACATACTTTATCAGGGAACGATGCTTCATTATTCCGTGAACAGTAAGGTCAGAAAATTCAAAGATTCTGTCCAGCATCTTCTTCTGTTCCGCTTCCAGAGTACCTTCTGTTTCTCCAACTTCCAGCAGGGTTTTAAATTCGTCTTCAGTGATAATAGGACGCTTTTTTCTGAAGAATATTTTTTCTATAAGCTCAATAAATTTTGTAAGGTAAGAAAAAATCCATACTATAGGAAAAATCAAAAACTGAACTATACTTACCGGCACCGCAGCCATCTGAGCAGTCTCTTTAGTTTTAACACCGGCATAAGTCTTTGGAAGAACTTCCGTAAAGATAATAATAAAAATACTCATCACGGCAGTTCCATAAGAAACATAAGCAGGACCTGCCACATTCATGGTAAAGGCTGTTGCCAGAGAAGAAGCAAGGGCTGTAACAAAGTTTGTTCCAATAAGAACAGTAGAAATAAGGCGGTCAAGATTGCTTTTTAAAAGAAAAACCCTCTTTGCATGCTTTTCGTTATCCTTCATCATCTGACGAATTGTAATTCTCGAAATAGCAGTATAAGCCGTTTCTGTAGAAGCAAAAAATGCACCGCAGATTAAAAGAATAATCTCTGCCAGTATAGGACAAGCAATCATAAGAAAATTATTCATGGTCATCCCCCAGACATCTGATTAAAACAGAAGACACTCTTTTATCATCCATCTCTTTAACCGTAAAGCGATAGTTGTCCCTGGAAATTCCTTCTCCCTCTTCCGGAATATGACCAAGAGCTTCGGAAATATAACCGCCGATAGTTTCACAATTTTCAGAGTAAAGTTTAATATTAAGCTGCTCATTAATATCAAGGATTCTTGATAAGCCGCTGACTTCCGTATTCTTTTTATTGTTGATTACAACATCAACCCTCTTTGCATAAGGCTTGTATTCATCTGCAATAGGACCAAAGATTTCCCTGGCAATATCTTCCGTTGTAAGAACACCATTTGTTCCCGAATACTCATCAATTACAACTGCCATACCCTGATGATTTTCTGTAAGCATCTGCTGAATGGAAGACATCTTTTTTGTTTCAAGAATAAAGAGAGGAGGCCTCATAACCTTTTCTATAGAAAAATCCTCCTGCCTGTTCTTATAAAACAAAAGGTCCTTAACATAAAGAATACCTACGATATCATCTATATCTTTTTTATAAACAGGGAACCTGGACAACCTGAATCTTTCTGACAGCTCTACAAGATTTTTATAACTTTCATCCAGAGGCACAGCCTTAATTTCTTTACGGGGAATCATAATGTCCTTTGCTTCCAGGTCACTGAATTTAAAAACCTTATGCATCATGTTCTTTTCACTTCTTTCCAGAACACCATGCTCACCGCTTACATCGATATAAGTTTTTATTTCTTCCTCAGTAAAAGAAACCTTGTTGTGATTAATCTGAACCTTAAAAACTCTCAGGACAAATCTGGAAAAAGCAGAAAAGACAATTACAAAAGGATACAAAAGAAACTCAAGAAAAACCACAAAGCCGCTAAAGAAAAAAGCAATAGGCTCCGGATGATGAGTAGCAAAAGTTTTTGGAGAAATCTCACCAAATATTAAAAGAAGAATTGTTGCAGCAAAAGTAGCAATACCAACACCGGCATTACCAAAAAGCTGAATGGAAATATATGCAAGGATTGATGACAAAGAAATATTTACAATATCATTAGCCACAAGAAGTGTGTTAATAAGCCTTTCCTTATCATTTAAAAGCTTCCACACCCTTATGGCTGCCTTGTTCTTTTGATTTTTTAATACCCTTATACGAAGTTTATTTGCTGCAAGAAAAGCACTTTCCGTTGCAGAAAAAATCATGGAGAGTATTATAAGAAAAACTGCGACTAAAATTAAAACCATCTATTACTGTTTCTGTTCCCTGTAAACTTGCTTTGCCTTTTCCAGCTGATAAAGAATATCCGGAGCAATCTCATTCTGAGGATCAATATCATAGGCCTTCTGAAGATAATTAATAATACCTTCATAATCATACTTGCCTGTATCCTTACCCAGCTGAAGCTTTACAAGAACAGCCATTGAATACATATTCTGACGTTCAGCTGCACTAAGATGATTTGTAACATCTTCTGCAACCTTTATATATACAACAGACGCATCTTCTCCCTTAGAGTTAAGGGCATAAGCTTCAAAATAAGCTTCTGCCTGTTCAAATTTTCCAAGATAACCTGTTTTATTCTCAGGATCATATGCAGGGAAATTTTCAATTAAATCTGTAATTGAAGAAATATAAACAGGAGGAATTGTTTCGTAAAAAGTATTTACTGCCTCTGCCTTTTCTACACCGGATGACTCACGGATTTTATCAGCACAAGCCGAAAGCTTTTTTATCTGATCATAGTGAACTGTTTTTTCAAAACCTTCAAAAGTAGAAACTTCATCTGTATAAATAATTGAATCAAGATACCAGCCTTCCTGAGTTAAAAAGAAAACTGAAGGATACTGATTTACATTATAAACATCCCTGCCAAGATGTTCCTTTTCAAAAAATCTGCGCTGAAGTTCTTCATGACGCTGCTGTTCTTCTTCCGTTCTTTCCCTTACAAGATATGCAGCATTAAATTCTTTTTCTGTAAAATCAAGATTTACAAAAACATAGTCATTTGCAAATTTAATAAGAAACTTTTCTGATTCAACAACGTTCTTCTTAAACTTCTTACTGTACTTATCCCAGTCCGAGCCTGTAAACAAAAGCATGATGCCCTTGTTTTCCTTAGCGGCAGCTTTTTTTGCAGCTTCAAAATCTTCATGCCATACAAGTTCCGGTACTTTCTGTACTTTTTTTGAACAGGAGCTTACTGCAAAAACCAGTGCAAGAGCTGCTGTAAGTTTAAGAATACATTTATTCATCTTCATTCTGTTTCCTTTAATTAATAGGGGTTCATATTGTTACATATTATAACAATATGAACCCCTCTGTGTTACCCTTTATTATTTAAAGTATCTTACACCTGCACGGAAAATATTTTCACATGAAGTTTCTTTAGCACCATCCCAGGTAACATTCTTAATAAGGTCAATACTTGAACCATCTGAGCACATGCCCATTGTTCTTTCGTTATGACCCATCTTTCCAAGAACGTGACCATCAGGACTGATAAGACCTTCGATTGCAAAAAGACTTCCGTTAGGATTGTCAGGTTCAGAAATAGAAGGACGACCTTTTTCGTCTACATACTGAGAGAATACCTGACCATTCTTAAAGAGTTTCTTTGCAAGCTTTGGATCAATAAAGATACGTCCTTCACCATGGCTTATAGGAATAAGGTGATTTCTTTCATCAAGAACACTTTCATCCATAGCCCAAGGTGTTGCAGCAGATACAACTCTTGTACGAACAACACGGCTGATATGACGGCCAATCTTATTGAAAGTAAGTGTAGGCATTTCTTCTGAAGGCTCACGGATTTCTCCATAAGGAACAAGACCTGTCTTTATAAGAGCCTGGAAACCATTACAGATACCAAGAACAAGACCATCACGCTTCTTAAGAAGATTCATGATACTGTCAGCAATTCTTCCTTCGCGGATAACATTTGCAATAAACTTAGCAGAACCATCAGGTTCATCACCAGCACTAAATCCACCAGGGAAAGCAATAATCTGTGACTGATCAATTTCTTTCTTAAAGGCATCAAGGCTTTCTGCAAGATCTTCCGGTGTACGGTTCTTAAATACAAGAATCTTTGTCTCTGCACCATTAAGATTAAATGCACGTGCCATATCGTATTCACAGTTTGTTCCAGGGAATGCAGGAACAATTACCCTTGGCTTTGCAGAAGCAACGATTGGAGTAAATGACTTGCGTTCCTTCTTAAGGGACTTATGAATCTTCTTTGCAAAACCAGGAAGTGAAGGCTGTTCCTTTGCACCAGAAACAGGTGGGAATACCTTACTTAGCTTTTCTTCCCATACAGAATTAATTTCATCAAGACCAATCTTTACATCTTCAATAACAATCTCTGGAGCTGCTATTGTTGTACCGATTTTATAAACAGTTCCATTTTCAAAAGAAGAATCCTCTTCAAGATTACAATTTGTCTCTACGATAATTGAACCATAAAGTGGAGTAAAGAGATCTTCTGCACCGGCAGCCTTTTCAAGACCGGAACATGTTGCACTTAAAGGAACTTCATCAAGTTCAAGACCGATTCTGTTTCCTAAAGCCATCTTTGTAACAGCTTCTGCAATACCACCAGCCTGAACAGGATACATGGCATTTATTTTTTTATCAGAATTAAGCTTATAAAGGGCAGCCGCATTCTTCTTAAAAGCTTCCCAGTCTGGAGCAAGCTGCTTACTGTAAGGAACAGTTACAAGATAAACGGAAGAACCGGCACTCTTAAATGAACCGCTTGTTACGTTTTTAACATCATCTGTATCAACAGCAAAAGAAACAAGTGTATGTGGAACGTTAAGATCTTCAAATGTACCAGACATTGAATCCTTACCACCAATAGAACCTGTTCCCATTGCAATCTGAGCATCAATAGAACCAAGAAGTGCTGCAGCAGGATAACCCCAGGTCTTTTCGCTTACTGCACGACCAAAGAATTCCTGGAAGCTGAGACGACATGCTTCTGGTTTACCACCAAGACAGGCAATCTTTGCAAGAGAAGAAAGAACAGCTGTCTGTGCACCGTGCCATGGAGACCACTGGGCAACACGAGGATCATAACCATAAGACATAAGGCTTACAGTTGTTGTTTCTGCAGGAGATACCACAGGAATCTTTGCAGCCATACCTGCTTCCGGAGTACCCTGATACTTACCGCCAAATGGGAAAAGTACTGAAGAAGAACCAATTGATCCGTCAAAACGTTCACACAAACCACGCTGAGAACAGCAGGCAAGATCATTCATATCTGCAAGCCATGCAGCCTTAAGGTCAGGAGAGTTTTTATCTTCATCAAGAATCTTCTTTACACTATCAAGTGGATTAACAAGAGGAGACTTTTCCTGAACTTCTGGAGATTCAATAGAAGCAACTGCATGATGAGGAGCACCGGCTGCATCAAGGAATGAACGGTCAAGCTCTACGATTGTTTTACCGCGCCATTTCATTACAAGCTTGTCTGTATCTGTAACAGTTGCAACAAGAACAGCATTAAGGTTTTCTTCATTACAATACTTAATGAATTTTTCTACATCACCCTTACGAACTACAACAGCCATACGTTCCTGACTTTCAGAAATTGCAAGCTCAGTACCATCAAGACCATCATACTTCTTAGGAACATTATCAAGATTAATATCAAGACCAGGAGCAAGTTCACCAACAGCTACAGAAACACCACCTGCACCAAAGTCATTTGAACGGCGGATCATGCGGCAAACATCTTTATTACGGAAGAGACGCTGAATCTTACGCTCTTCTACCGCATTACCCTTCTGAACTTCTGCAGCAGCAGTTGTTACTGACTTAACATCATGAACTTTAGATGAACCGGTTGCACCACCAATACCATCACGACCAGTACCACCACCAAGAAGAATAACAACATCACCAGCTTCCGGCTCTTCCCTCATAACCTGATCAGCAGGAGCAGCAGCTATAACAGCACCAAGCTCCATACGCTTTGCAACAAAACCAGGATGATAGATTTCTGCAACCTGACCTGTAGTAAGACCAATCTGATTACCATAAGAAGAGAATCCCTGAGCAGCTTCACGAGTAAGCTTCATCTGAGGAAGTTTTCCCTTAAGAGTCTGATTTAAAGGAACAGTAGGATCCCCTGCACCAGTTACGCGGAGAGCCTGATAAACCCAGGAACGACCACTTAAAGGATCACGAATCGCACCACCAATACAAGTAGCCGCACCACCAAAAGGTTCAATTTCTGTAGGATGGTTATGTGTTTCATTCTTAAACTGAAGCAGCCAGCGTTCAACTTTATCCTGACCTGCAGAGCCAGCAGAAGAATCAGTAACATGAACATCAATATAAACAGAACATGCATTTATTTCTGCACTAACTTCAAGATCATCAAGCTTACCATGAGCACGAAGGAACTTTGCACCAATACATGCCATGTCCATTAAAGTAACCGGCTTGTCAGTCCTGTCCTTGTAAAGATCAGTTCTAAGAATATTGTAATTCTGAAGGGAACGAAGGAAGAGATCCTGATAAGGACCATTCTCTACTTTTACCTCATCAAGCTGAGTAAGGAAAGTTGTATGACGACAGTGATCAGACCAGTAAGTATCAAGAACACGAATTTCTGTAAGGGTTGGATCACGCTTAATAGATTTAAAATAATCCTGCAGGAATTTTATATCAGCAAGATCCATAGCAAGACCAAGCTTCTGCCTGTAAGATTCAAGATCATCATCATTTAAAGAAATAAAGCCTGTAACAGTCGGAATGTCAGCAGGAACTTCTACTTTCATCTCAAGTGTTTCAGGCTTAGTTTCATCAGTCAAACGTGAATCAACTGGATTTATAAGATAGTGCTGGATTCTCTCAACATCAGAAGCAGACACCGCTCCCTCAAGAAAAACAATCTTTGCACAACGAACACGTGGAGGCTCTGTTCCAACCTTTGCAGAATTCTTCATTCCCTCACGCAGAAGAGAAAGACACTGGGCAGCACTATCGGCACGCTGATCATACTGACCTGGAAGATACTCCCAGATAATCTCAGTAGCACCAGAAGGAACTTCCAGCTTTTCAAAAGTCACACTGTCACTCTGAGGCTCAGAAAAAATACGCACAGCTGCAGCCTTTGCAACCTCATCAGCAACATTTTCAATATCATAACGATTAAAGTAACGCACACCTGTTACACCAGATATGCCCAAAAATCCTGTGATTTCAGAATAAATGCGGTTAGCCTCATTCTGAAACCCGTCCTTTCTTTCTACGTAAATGCGGTACATTCTCAAATTATATTGAGAATAAGTAGGAGTTTCAATAAAAGCAGCCATGTAAAAGTAAACCGGCTTTCCATGGCTTACCCTCCCGGCCGGTCCTCCACCCTGTTCCGGACGTGCTCCGCACCCATTCCAATCCGGGCTAGCCCTTTTACTCCCAGGCAAATATCACTATCCTTATAGCTATGGAAAAACCTTTTTATCAGGAAGGCCTGCACTTTGAATGCAAAAGATGCTCCTTCTGCTGCGGACACTCACCTGGTTACGTCTACCTCTCCAAAAGAGACCTGCTTACCCTCTGCAAATATTTTGACTGTAATATAGAAGACTTTGTAAAAAAATACTGCCGCTGGGCAGGCTACTACGAAGGCAAAACAGTACTGGCCCTATTTGAAAAAAAGAACTACGACTGCATCCTCTGGAACAATGGCTGTACCGCTTACCCTGCAAGACCAGTCCAGTGCTCCACCTACCCCTTCTGGACCTGGATGATAGAAGACCAGGACACCTGGAACGAATGTGCTAAAGACTGCCCCGGAATGAACTCAGGCAAACTCTGGCCCAAAGAAAAAATCCTGGCCGACTCCACAGCCTACCAGAACAACACCCCCATCACCCGGGAAGAAGTCCTGCAGCTTATGGAGGAGGAAAAAGGCAAATACGTCGAGTCAAGGCACGCTCACGCTTAAAGCCTTGACTTCGCCGTTTTGAGGGTTTTGTAATAAACCCTCAATAAAAAAGACGTAAGATTTATTATCTTACGCCTTCTTTACCTTACAAACTGCAAATATCTTTTTAATTTATAATTTTCTTTTCTGAATAAATTTCACATCCTCAACAAAAGGTTTTGTCAGCAGGTTCTGGTTTATTTCATCCTTAAGCTTAGCTCTAAGTACTGCATCATTTTCTGGCTTTAAATCTTCTGCACTGCAATTAGAAAAAAATCTTCTTAAAAAATCTATCAATTCAATTTTACGGGATTTAAGTTCTGCCTGAGCTTTTTTTTCGCTTATGTTATATCCAATTGCAAGCTGTATATAATACTTTTCGTGAACTTCACCCCTGCTTGTAACGGTAATTGCATTATCCATTATGTACCAGTCCAGCTTCTCTTTTGCAAATAAAGGTATAACTAAAAGTGATAAAAACAATCCTATAATAATACTTTTGCAAAACAACTTTTTCATAAAGCCCTCCTTAAAAATTCCAGGGTATTATCTTTACACCCCTTTTTTTCCCAAAGAATTATTCCATAAATATAAAATATTGTACATTCAATCAAAAGATTCTGGAATTAAGGGTTCTTGACAAATGTCAAATATACTATTATTTTTATTAATGACAAATGTCAATAACAAGGAGACGCAATTGCCTAGACCTGTTAGATGCAGACAGATTAAATCCCTTCCGGAGTACTGGACTTTTGCCACAGAAGAAGGCTGTACAAACATCGATGTTGTTATGTCACTGGATGAACTGGAGACAATCCGCCTTTTAGACTGTGCAGGTTTAACTCAGGAAGAATGTGCCGCCATGATGAATGTTGCCCGCACAACTGTAACTGCCCTTTATGATTCAGCACGAAAAAAAGTTGCAGACTGTCTGGTTAACGGAAATCGTCTGGTAATTTCAGGCGGCTCCTGGCAGTTAAGTCAGCAACCGGAAATTCCAAATACATTAAAAGACAAAGGAGATAAAACTATGAGAATCGCAGTAACTTACGAAAACGGAAATGTATTCCAGCACTTTGGACACACAGAAGAATTTAAAATTTACGATGTAGAAGACAACAAAATCGTAAAAACAGAAGTAACCGGAACAAACGGACAGGGTCACGGTGCTCTTGCCGGCTTCCTTAAAACAGCAAATGTAGATGTTCTTATTTGCGGTGGAATCGGTGGAGGTGCTCAGTCAGCACTTGCAGAAGCAGGAATCAAACTTTACGGCGGTGTAAACGGTAAAGCTGATGATGCAGTAAATGCCCTTCTTTCTGACAGTCTGCAGTACAACCCTGATGTAAAATGCAATCATCACGGAGAAGGCCACGAACACAACTGCGGCTCTTCTTCCCACTCATGCGGATCCCACGGTGCAGGTCACTGTGGTTCAGATGAACACAAGGGAATCCTTAACCCTTCTAAATAAGCAGTAAGTAAAATTAACTGCACTAAAAAAATACCCTGGAAGCTGAATAAAGTTCTTTACAGAACAAATAAATGGCAGCTCCAGGGTTTTCTTTTTATAAAGTTCTATTTGTTAAACTTCAATAAATTCAAAAATATTTAGTCACTGATATCTGTATCAAGGGCAACATTAACGGAATAATCTTTAAATTCATTCTGAATGTCATCAGTAATATGCTTCCACAAATACTGCATGTCTCTTGATTCCCAGGAAATAATAACGTCAAAAGAAATTGCTTTGTTTACTTTGTCCAGATAAAAACCATGCATACCAAGAACATTACTATGATTCATAACGATATGGGCAACACGGGAACGGATATTCATGGTTTCTTCGTCGTCTACATTTACTGAATAAATACCAATACCAGTAAGTACAACTGAATGTTTTTCAAAAACAGCTGTTTGAACCTTACGGGTAACCTCATCAATCTTGGCAGCATTCCAGACCGACGGCACTTCAATATGAACGGAACCTAAAAGTTTATCCGGGCCATAGTTATTCAGCACAAGATCAAATGCCCCCTGAATCTCAGGATCTGTTTCTACAATAGTATGCTTTATCTCTTTAGCATAACTGCTGTCAATTCGTTCACCTAAAATTGAACTTACACCATCCCTGATCATTTCACAGCCGGACTTAACAATAAAAACAGAAATCACAGCACCAAGGTAAGCCTCTGTAGAAATTCCAGTAATTAAAAAAACAAATGCACCTGCCAGAGTTGCTGCAGAAATAATTGAATCCATAAGGGCATCCTGACCCGAAGCAGAAAGAGAATCTGAATTTACCTTTTTACCAGTACGCTTAAAATAAAGCCCCAAAAGAATTTTTACAACTACAGAAACTGCCACAATAATAAGGACAACTTTTTCGTAATCAGGCAGAACCGGCTTTACGATTTTTTTAACAGCCTCACCAAAAGATGCAATACCTGCATACAAAATGATTACAGCAATAATCATGGAAGTAAGATATTCAATACGGCCATGACCAAAAGGATGTTTTTTATCTGCCGGTTTACTTGCAAGCTTTGTTCCAATAATTGTAATAACCGAAGATAAAGCATCACTAAGATTGTTAACGGAATCCAGAACGATAGCAATGGAATGAGACATAAGCCCGGCAACAGCCTTAAAAACAGAAAGGGCTATATTCACCAGAACACCAACTATACTTGTACGGATGATTACAAATTCTCTCTTACCAGCACCCATAAAAACCTCTTAATAATACTTATTTTTTATATATTAAATATAACATAAAAAACTAGCTTGTTTCTAAAAATTTGATTATCTTTAAAGTAGAACTGAATTTTATTCAGAATAATCTTATTGCGAGGTAAAAAATGAAAATTGCATTTTACGACACCCATTCTTATGACAAAAAGTCCTTTGAAGAAACAAACAAAGACTTTAACTTTGATATTGCTTTTCATGAGTTCAAACTGAATGAAAACACTGTAGTAACAGCCCAGGGCTATGAAGCAGTCTGTGTATTTGTAAACGATGTCGTAAATGCACAGGTTATCCAGAGCCTTAAAAACTATGGTGTAAAACTGATAGCCTTACGCTGTGCCGGATTTAACAACGTTGATTTAAAAGCCGCAGCAGAAGCAGGAATTAAAGTTGTACGTGTACCAGCTTACTCTCCTTACGCAGTAGCCGAACACGGAATCGCCCTTCTTATGTCACTTACAAGACACATTCCTCAGGCATACCTTCGCACAAAAACTGCTAACTTTAATATCGAAGGATTAACAGGCCGCGACCTTCACGGATTAACAGCCGGTGTTCTTGGTACAGGTAAAATCGGCCGCATCATGGCAGAACTTCTTCAGGCCTTTGGAATGAAACTTATTGTTTACGATCCATTCCCTAATGAAGAATGGGCAAAATCAAGAGAAGCTACTTATGTTTCTCTTGATGAATTATTTAAGCAGAGCGATGTTTTAAGCCTTCACTGTCCTCTTACAGAAGAAACAAAACACATCGTAAACCACGACCGCATGAAGATGATGAAGCATGATGCAGTTATCATCAATACCGGACGCGGTGCCCTCATTGATTCAAAAGCACTTGTTCACGCACTTAAGCATCAGCACATTGGTGGTATCGGTATGGATGTTTACGAAGAAGAAAGCAAGTATTTCTTTAACGACTGGTCCACAGACATTATGACAGATGACGTTCTTGCCCGCCTCCTTACATTCCCTAACGTAATAATCACAGGCCACCAGGCATTCCTTACAACAAATGCCCTTAAGAACATCAGCGAAACAACCCTTGAGAACATCCGTGACTTTAATAATGGAAGTCCCCTTGTAAACGAAATCAAATAAAAAAAAGACAACTCCTGAAATTGTATTATATAAACTGAATCCAATTTCAGGAGGCCCTTTCTTTCCAATCCATTCCTTCTTCAATACATCCACCGTCATAGTTTTAATAATATTCTCCACAGACTTATGCTGTAAAAAGAGGAAAGTACACGATTTTGCACGATGAGGAGAATCTCTGCACACTGCCTCACAACTTTAATGTGAATGTCACCTGTCTTGGTCCGGAAGACTGCATTGATGGAATTAAAAGCGCCTGGGTCGAAATCCTCCTGCCAAAATATCTCTGGACAAACAGTGATCCTGAATTTGGCTGGATCTTTAGAGGATATTTAAAAGACTATTATGAAGGACAAAGCTACACGGACATTTACTTTGATGAACTTTCCGAAATCCCAGGTCCACTCCTGTGTCTGCAAAAAAAGTTTACGATAATGAAATGGTTTATCACATTGAAGTTTTTTGTTATTCAATCGTCGATGGAAACCTGGTAAAATTTCTTAAAATCAAAAGCCTTTCTGATATCATGATTGATTGTACTTTTTACTTTTATGAAAGAGAATCCGATTCAGCCCCGGAAGTTTATCTGGATGCTGTCTTCCTCAGCTATAATCACGGTATGCCCCACGACGAAGCTTTACTCTTCCGCAAATCATCTGAAATTCCTTATATCAAAATTTCAAAAGATAGTTTATACAACTACAAAATTCTCAGACTGGGCCCTTATTACAAGGAAAGAGATTAGTCCCATTGAATTAAAAAACTGACTCAGATAAGACAAGCTTTCTCCCGCCCCCCTTAGTGATACAAATTACTGCTTGGCTGCGTTTTGTATGCAGGGCTTGCGGTTTGCTGACATGAGGCAGACAAATTTCTATTGATGGGAATTATTTATCTCTTTAAGACAAATATATAGATGCCCCCACTAAACATTAAAAGAAAGTAAAACAAAAAAATCCATTTCAATTCCTTAAAAGGAATACCATAAAATAAAAATCTGATAAAAGCGCCTATTAAAACAACAATAAAAACAACAAAAGTTTGCAATATATAATTCTTAAAACTGTCCAATCTAATCTCCAATTTTATCTAATTCTTTTTTTAATTGTTTTAATATATTAAATGTTTCTCGATCATAAACCATAATACTCTTAATATCGTTTTTCCAATCTTTTGTATAATTGATTTTTCCAGAATCTAACAATCCAGAAACAACACCTCTTGCAAAAAAGAATTTTTTTGCGACTTCATTATGACTTTTTCCTTTTATGGAGTAATTACATAACTTATGCAAAACATCAT
>NZ_JAILGZ010000090.1 GCF_024696245.1 Treponema sp. | reverse complement strand
TACTGCATCAATATCAATTTCTTCCTCTTCTTCGTAAGTATCAACATAGCGAGGAATATTGAGATTGAATTCGTTGTTTTTGATTTCTTCAAATGGCACTTTACGGCTGTATTTTTCAACATCGCGTCTTGCTTTATAGGTATCTACAATCTTATCTAACTGTTCATCAGAAAGTGTATTTTGTTTTTTGCCCTGAACAAATTCCTTTGATGCATCGATAAACATGACATCTGTTTCTTTCTCACGCCTTCCGCCTTTTTCTCGGGAACGGTCAAACACAAGAATTGCAACCGGGATTCCTGTTGTTGGAAAAAGATTTGAAGGTAAACCAATTACAGCGTCCAAAAGGTTTTCTTCAATCATTGACTGGCGGATTTTAAGTTCTGCCCCACCACGGAACAAAACTCCATGAGGAACAACAACGGCAATTCGACCTTTCTGATTTTCTGCAGTTTCAACCATATGGGTAATAAATGCCCAGTCTCCTTTACTCTTTGGTGGAATACCACGGGTAAATCTTCTGTACGGATCGCTTGCTGCATTCTCTGCGCCCCATTTATCCAAACTAAAAGGAGGATTTGCAACAACAATATCAAACTTCATAAGACTTTTATTGCTTACAAGAAGAGGATTGTTGATTGTATCTCCCCACTCTATTCTTGCGCTGTCAAAACCGTGAAGAAACATATTCATACGGCAAAGAGCCCAGGTACTTCCGTTTGTTTCCTGGCCAAACAATGCAAAATTACCGGAAGGAATCTGATTTGCAGCTTTTATAAGAAGTCCTCCAGAACCACAAGTTGGGTCACAAATTGTATCACCGTCTTTTGGTTGGGCAAGACGAGCGACAAGTTCAGTTACCATAAGAGGGCTAAAGAACTCACCAGCTTTCTTTCCGGAATCTGATGCAAAATGTTCTATAAGATAAATGTAAGTATTACCAATAATATCTTCTGAAACACGACTTGGTCTCATGTCGAGTTTTGGAGAATTAAAATCTTCCAGAAGTTGTTTTAGACGACGATTTCTGTCTTTTGTTTTTCCGAGATTTGCTTCGCTATTAAAATCAATATTGCGGAACACTCCTGCGAGTTTTGTTCTGTTTGCCTCTTCAATATGTTCCAAAGTAATATTGATTAATTCTCCAATATTATTTCTTTCCTTACGTTCATAAAGACTGTAAAAACTAGCTGTAAATGAATCTATTTCCTTGCGTTTACCATCTTCTTCCTCTGTAAGTTTGATAACAGGAAGAACAAAACGCTCGCGTTCCAGTTTACGTCGAATTCGCTCATCATCATCACTATATTCTTTTTTGTATGTATCATAATGGTCCTGCCATACATCGGAAATGTAACGCAAGAACAAAATAACAAGGATATAATCTTTATACTGAGCAGGATCTACAACGCCACGGAATGTATCGCAAGCTGCCCAAGCTGCAGCATTAATGTCTTTTTGATCAATTTTCTGATTTTCGTTTTCCATTTTTATCTCCCAACTAAAGCTCTAAGGTTTTAAGAAGTATTGTTTCTGTTAGCAACTTCTTTTTTTTGATTAATTCTTCCTGCAACTCAATTTCTCTTTCAGAAAGAGTGTTTATCTCTACTATTTTTTTTTGGATTTCTACAGGGGGAACAATCACCGGCAAATCCGCCAATACCGCTGTAGAAATCATAGTTACCGAAGTACCGGTTTTATTAGCAGAAAAATAAGACTGTGCATCCTTACTATTAATATACCATAAAAGGTATTCAGGAAGGATTTTTGATGTATCTTGAAGCCTTATTCGCTGAAACGGAGCAGAGAGAATGATATTATCAGCACTAATAACCATAATGGCAGCTGTAGAATCCATACCTCTGGATCTGAACACCAAGTCTCCTTTTTGAAGAAGATAATTATCAGAGACATCTTGCATATTGATTTTCACTGCGGTAGAGATATCGATTGTATTCTTATCAGATAATTCTTTTAATTGAACTACCAGAATATTCCCTTCTGAGTCAGGCTCAAGTTTTGCACGAAAGGAATAACCTGTGCGAATATCTGCTATATCCTTTAACAAATATGTATTATTTTTCAAACAGTAACCTCGTTACTGTAAATAATACAGCAAAATGAAATTATTGTCAAATTTATTTTGCGATAATTTGATTACTGTATGAAAAATATTTCAGAAAATAGTGACTATAATGAAAAACTTAATTCGGCAGAGGATGTTTTTTTGTTGTGTGACAGAATTGTAATACGTCTTATTTCTCTATATATTTTCGACACAGCATGTTTCGGCCAATGGGAAAATCCAAGCAGCGGATTAGTGTCGCTGAATGAATCATATGAACGTCGCCAGTAAAGTTTACTTAAAAATCTTCTTTTGTTCTTATTCTTTCCACGCCAGTCGCATTTTAAGAAAGTCCTTCATGTCCTTGTAAAAATCCATTGGCGGCGGAACAATGTTAATCTGTTTGAGCGCTTCCTGCACCAAAGGATTTTTGTAGCAGCAAACCGCATTTGACGAGGCGTAAAACAATAGGTCCAGCTGGATTTTGTAGGCGACGTCCGGGCTGACGGAAAGCATTTGTGTAAGTCTGTCGCGGAAGGTATAGGCCAGGTCATAATATTTCTTTTTGAAAATGGCAAGACGTTCTACCGTTACATTTGTTTCAATCACCGGATTAAGATAAGAAACATAACGCATATAATCCTGATTAGCATTTACAATTCCTGCCCATACTTCAGTAATCACGTCCAGGGTAAAATTGTTGCCCTCCGGAAAAGCCGAAAGCAAGGCATTGTAATAGGCGGTCATTTTTTCGGCAGAGATTTCCAGAAAGATTTCTTCTTTGGTTGTGACGTATTTATAAAGGTTGGCGCGAGACCAGCCAAGTTTTTCTGCAATAGTTGTAAGCGTAATTTCTGAATAAGGGCAGTTTGCAAAGAGTTCTGCCGTTGCCTCTTTAATTTGAGAAAGTCTTTCTTCTTTGTGTTCGTCGCTTCTTGCGCGGATATAGTCTGCCATATGAATAGAATATCACAGCTGGCAGATTTTTGCAATAAGCAACTTTTTGTCATTAAAATCGTATTTTAGTATTGACAAGTCACTATTTATGTCATACACTTTTGATAAGTGACACGGCGTTACTAAATGAAATGCGTTAGCGCTGGGAGCTCCGAAGTTGCCGAGGACGGTGAGCGTTAGCGAAGGGCGGACATAGCGACCCGAAGTGAATGAGCATAGCGAATGAACTGAGGGGAACGCCCAGACCTGTGAGGAGAA
>NZ_JAILGZ010000005.1 GCF_024696245.1 Treponema sp. | reverse complement strand
ACCTTGATGCATCCTAAAACGCCCATGATTATCAGTGAAGCAATAAGGCCGTAAGCTACAACATTCTGTATTCTTGCAAACATGTCTACGCCAAAAAGATTCAGTACAAAAAGAATGGCAATAAGCATGATGGACCACATTTCAGGTGACAGTGGTACTGACTTTAATACTTCACTTAATGTATTTCCGAACATGGCAGCTTCTGAACTTCCAAGAATAAGCTGGCAGCAGATAAAGCCTCCCATGTTGGTGATGATAGTTATAAAAGGACCGCAGCTTGCAAGAGTAAACTGAGCAAGTCCTCCCGTTAAGTTTGGCATTAAAGCATTCAATTCACAAATTGACAGTGCAGTTAAAATATTAAAGGCACAGGCAATGGACATTGTAATTATAAAGGGCAGTCCAAGTACGCTGGAGCCTTGTCCTATTGAAAGCAGACAGCTTGTTGCAACAATAAGACCGACTCCTGTAGCGATTACACTTGGCAGACCCAGTTTCTTCTGATCTGCCATAATTTATTCTCCTTTAATAAGGGCTGACATTCCTTCTTCTCCTGTTCTGACACGAACAATATTTGTAATGTCAGAAACAAAGATTTTTCCGTCACCAATGTGGCCGGTGTAAAGTTCCTTCTTAAGGAATTCAATAAGTGAAGAAACTTCATCAGAAGGAAGAACCATCATTACAACTTCCTTTGGTAAAAGCTGAATGTCCCTGGCTTCTTCTACTTCAAACTCCTGAGTTCCGTGCTGAACACCACAGCCTAAAACCTGGTAAACAGTCATACCTGTAATATGAAACTTACCCAGAGCTTTCTGAAGGGCTGTGATTTTTGATATACCTGTTATAACTTCTACACGACTGAATTTTTTTTCCATATTGATACCTCCGTAAAAACTTTTTTCCAAAGTTTTATTTTTATACAACCATTGCAGGTGAATCCCAGAGATTAAGTTTTGTTCCGATTCCCTTAGCAAGAGCGTTACGGTAAACAATTGTTCCCCAGGCAACATCTTCTACAGGCATACCGCCTACAGAATAAATTACGATTTCTTTTGGATCACGATGAACAGGAATCTTACCTGTAAGAATGTCTCCAAGATCATCAATCTGTTCAGGCTTCATTTTTCCTTCTGCAATAAAGTCTTCTACCTGAACGGCAGGAATAGGAATTACCTTGTAGGCTTCCGGTGCATATTCTTCTTCCCATGCTTCGTAAAGGGCAATGTTGTCTGTTACAGTTCTTGCCCTGTTTATGATAAAGTCTTCGTCAAAGCGAAGGGCTGCAGTAGAACTGATAATTGCTCCCGGTTTAATCCATTCTTCCTTGATGTAAGGGTAGATGCTTGTGTCACCTGTAGTAGGGGTAGAGGTGCTTACAGAAACAATATCTGAATCCCTTACAGCTTCTTCTATTGAATCAACTGCATAAACTTCTACTCCAGGATAATCTTCTTTTGCAGCAGCAATAAATTTGTTTAAGCTTGCCTGACCTCTTCCCTTAACTTTAATTGTTTTAATTCCGGGACGAACTGCCATAGCAGCTGCAAGTGCTGTCTTGCTCATTACACCAGGTCCGATTACACCGATTACCTTTGAATCTTCCGGAGCAAAATATTTGTATCCTACACCTGGTACTGCACCAGTTCTGTAGGCAGAAAGAATATTTGCACTCATGTAGGCAAGGGGAGCACCTGTTGTTTTATCGTTTAATGTAAGCATAAGGATTGAACGTGGAAGTCCCTTTTCCCTGTTTTCGCAGTTTGAACCGTACCACTTCATTCCGGCCATATCAAATTTTCCACCAAGGTAAGCAGGCATTGCCATAAAGCGGCGGTCCGGACCATCTACAGGCATTTCCGGAAAAGGAGAAGATTGTGGAAAGGTAACCATTGTTCCGTGTGAGTTACCATTTGCACCACCCATGCGGTAATTGCCAACCTTCATCAGTTTGAACATTTCTTCCATTGCTTCGATACAGCCTTTCATGTCTTTTACTCCGGCTGCAATCATGTCTTTTTCACTCAGATACAAAAAATCAATTTTTGGATATTCCATAATAACCTCCTGAATAAAAAAAAGGCGTCAGAATTCCTGTTAAGAAATCCCAACGCCTTTGTTCGTATTCCCTTTATTTAAGTATGTTCACACTATA
>NZ_JAILGZ010000051.1 GCF_024696245.1 Treponema sp. | reverse complement strand
CTGTGTGACGTTTTTTATATTGGTGGAACTAAAGTTGGTGCTTTATGCGGAGAAGCTGTTGTTTTTACAAAAAATAATATGCCTGCACATTTTGAACATCTTATAAAAAAACATGGTGCACTCCTTGCAAAAGGCCGTCTTAATGCAATTCAGTTTGATACGCTGTTTACAAATGATCTTTATTTTTCACTCGGAAAGAATGCAATTGACCGCGCTGAAGAATTGAAATCTGTTTTTATACAGAAAGGATATAAATTCTTTATTGATTCTCCAACTAACCAGCAGTTTGTAATTCTGGAAAATGATAAGTTGAAGCAGCTTGCCGAAAATGTAAAATTCAGTTTCTGGGAAAAATATGATGATTCTCATACGGTTGTGCGTTTAGCAACAAGCTGGGCGACAACATCAGAAAAGATAAGGGAACTTGAAAAGCTGTTATAATTTGTCTTACAAATGGAATTCAATTATCATTGTAAATACAAACCCTCAAAACGGCGAAGTCAAGGCTTTAAGCGTTGGCGTGCCTTGACTCGACGTATTAAAAACAGAATTGAAGTTATTTTTTGGCTTCAGGAATTATATATGCATGTCACAGAATATTTCCGACGTTTTATTTTTCGTTGTTACAGAAACAGAGTTATAAAAAAACACGAGCTTAATTATTTATTCTGGGAGTGTACGTTACGGTGCAACCTTAACTGTAAACATTGTGGAAGTGACTGCCTTAAAACTTCTGATGTAGAAGATATGCCGCTTGAGGATTTTGTACAGGTGCTTGATGATATTAAGCAGAATAATACTTCAAGGCATCTGACTGTCTGCATTACGGGAGGGGAACCTCTGTTGCGCACTGATCTTGAAGAGGCAGGTAAGCAGATTGTAAAGAGGGGATTCAACTGGGGAATCGTTACTAATGCCCTTGCCTTTACACCGGAGCGCTTTGCTTCACTATTAAAAAGCGGAATGACTTCCATAAGTTTTTCTCTTGACGGACTTAAAGAGCAGCATACGGCTCTTAGAAAAAATCCCTCTTCTTTTGAAAGAACAGTAAATGCAATAAAGACGGTCGTAAAGTTTCAGAAAGATAATCCGGGATATTTTGCCTTTGATGTAATTACCTGTGTTCATAAAAATAATCTTGATGAACTTCCGGCCCTCAGGAATTTTTTGATTGAACTGGGGGTTGAGCGCTGGCGGATATTTTCTATATTTCCGTCAGGTCGTGCTGCAGAAAATAATCTTGCCCTTTCTAATCATGAATACCTACAGCTTATGGAGTTTATAAAAGAAACAAGAAAGTATAAGGATAAAAAAGGAAACGGTATCAGACTCAATTATGCCTGTGAAGGTTTTCTTGGAAAATACGAACTTAAAGTAAGGGATTATTATTATTTCTGCCGCGGTGGAATAAATGTGGGCTCCGTTATGTGCGACGGAAATGTAAGCGCGTGTCTTTCTGTACGGGGAAAAGATTTTATTCAGGGGAACATTTATCACAGACCTTTCATGCAGATATGGAATGAAGAATATAAAAATCTTCGGAACAGAAACTGGGCAAAGAAGGGCAGGTGTGCTTTATGCAAAGAATGGAAGAACTGTCTTGGAAACGGTCTTCATCTATATAATTCAATGTCTGAAGAACCTGCACACTGTAATCTTCAGATGCTGGCTGAGATAACTTGAAATTTTATATTCATTGAATTAAATTTTCATTAAGAAATATTTAAGAATAATTCCGGAGTTTTTTATGAAAAACAATATAAATAAAATTACCTGGACATGGAAAAAAATATCCGCTTCGATACTTGCTCTTTTGGGAATCGGTACCCTGACTTCATGTTATGGAGTAGTGGAAAGTTACAATACGGTTTATGGTAAGGTCTCAGGGGATTCTGATAAAGACGGAGTAAATGAGCCTGTCGGTGGAATCAAAATAGACTTTGTTTCTGGTAATGAAACAGTTGCTTCTTCTTATTCTTCCATGGATGGTAAGTATTATATTGATATTGATGACACTTTCAGCTCTGAGGGAAAACTTGTGTTTACTGATGTAGACGGAGAAGAAAACGGAAAGTGGAAGACTTTGGAAAAAGAAATAAATCTTGATACTGACGATATCTGCAACTTTGATGTAACTCTTGATTCCGACGAATAAAAAGACTGGGGGACACTGCAGATATAATTCCTTATGCCAGCGGAAGTCTTATTAATAATACTATCTGGGCAATTGCAGGTCTTAACAGGGAATCCGGCGGATATAAGTTTGCATCAGAAGATGCTCATGTTAAAAGTTATGCCAGAACCGATGTATGGGGTGCCTACGATGTAACTGGCACAAAGAATGGTAAAGCCGTGCTTACGGTTGATCTTGCACCTTGGCTGACGCCAAGTTGGACGAGTTTTACTTTCGTAAAACTCGCGGGATATGTTTGTTAAACAATTACAATACAGGCTTCATTGCAGTCCTGGCAACTTGGCTTGCGCCAAGTTGGTCGAGTTTTACTTTCGTAAAACTCGCAGTACTTGTAAACAATTAGAGTACTGGCTTCATGGCAGTCCTATCAACTTGGCTTGCGCCAAGTTGGTCGAGTTTTACTGCGTAAAACTCGCAGACTACGTTGAAGTATTAGAGTACAGGCTTCATTGCAGTCCTGGCAACTTGGCTTGCGCCAAGTTGGACGAGTTTATGCTTTGCATAAACTCGCGGGATATGTTTGTTAAAGTATTATAATACAGGCTTCATAGCTGTCATATCAACTTGGCTGACGCCAAGTTGGTCGAGTTTTACTGCGTAAAACTCGCAGTACTTGTAAACTATTACAATACAGGCTTCATTGCAGTCATGTATGCGCGAAGCTTGCGGCCTACTACTTCGATTGGGTGGTTGCGGATTTCGGCATTTACTTCTACAAGCTGAGTGTTAGGAACGCTGTTGCTCTTTACGCTGAGGCCTTTACCGATAACTTCTGTTGTGAGTTTTGGCATAAGGTCTTTTGCCATCATTGGAGCTGCTACGCGGCTGAAAAGATAGCATCCGTATTCTGCTGTATCAGAGATAACGCGGTTCATTTCGTAGAGGCGCTTGCGGTCGATGAGGTTTGCAATAAGAGGAACTTCATGGAGTGATTCATAGTAAGCTGATTCAGGTTTGATTCCTGCGTCTACCATTGTTTCAAATGCAAGTTCACATCCTGCTTTAACCATTGCAACCATAAGGATACCCTTGTCAAAGTATTCCTGTTCAGTGATTTCTTCGTCTGATTCTTTTGTTGATTCAAATGGAAGTTTTCCTGTTTCTTCACGCCATGTAAGAAGATCCTTGTCTCCTGCTTTCCAGTCTTCCATCATTGTAGAAGAGAATTTTCCGGAAATAATGTCGTCCATGTGTTTCTGGTAAAGTGGTGCAAGAAGAGTCTTGATTTCTTTAGAAAGTTCGTTAGCCTTAATCTTTGCAGGGTTAGAAAGACGATCCATCATGTTTGTAATTCCACCCCATTTAAGAGCTTCAGAAATTACATTCCATCCGTGCATAAGAAGTTTTGTTGCATATTCAGGAGCGATTCCGTCAGCTACCATTTTGTCGTAGCAAACGATTGTTCCAGCCTGGAGCATACCACAGAGAATTGTCTGTTCACCCATAAGGTCAGACTTAACTTCTGCTACAAATGATGATTCAAGAACACCAGCCTTTGAACCGCCCATTCCTACTGCAAGAGCTTTTGCAATTGCCCAGCCCTTTCCTTCTGGATCGTTTACAGGGTGTACGGCGATAAGATCAGGTACACCGAATCCGCGCTGGAATTCATGGTAAACTTCTGTACCTGGTCCTTTTGGAGCACACATTACAACTGTGATATCAGGACGAATCTGCATTCCTTCTTCAATCATGTTGAATCCATGTGAATACCAGAGTGAAGAACCTTTCTTCATTCTCTTCATAACTTCTGTAATTACAGGAGTGTGCTGCTTATCCGGAGTAAGGTTACCTACAAGGTCAGCTGTAGGAATAAGTTCATCATATGTACCAACTTTGAATCCGTTTTCAGTAGCGTTTTTCCATGACTGGCGTTTTTCAGCAATAGCAGAATCGCGGAGTGCGTAAGAAACATCAAGTCCTGAGTCACGAAGACACATACCCTGGTTCAATCCCTGAGCACCACATCCTACGATTACGATTTTCTTTCCCTGAAGAGCTTTTACTCCGTCAGCGAATTCTTCTTTTGCCATTGAACGGCAGTGTCCAAGCTGAAGACGAGCTTCACGCCATGGAATTGAATTAAAATAGTTGTTTCCCATTTTTTTCTCCTGTTTTTGGCGTTTCCTGAGGTTTTTCTGATTTCTTGCAGAAAGACAGGTGTGGGCATGAATATCATGTATTTATACCGCTAACGCATTATTTTCAGTTAGGTATTATATTGCTAAGAGGATGTTGCGTAAAGTGAAATCATTTTGATATGGTATTGCGTTAAACGCAATACCATATCAAAATGGACGAGTTTTCGCTGGCGAAAACTCGCATCGAGTTTTATTGGCTTGTTTTTCTTTGGAAAAATTCGCGTGGTTATGGTAAGGCTGCTATTTTTTAGTGCAACATTGTATCAAAATGGTCGAGTTTCCTTTGGAAACTCGCGTCGTGATGTTAAGTAACGTGTTTTTTATGGACGCAATATTATATGAAAATGGACGAGTTTTATTGGCTCGTTTTTCTTTGGAAAAATTCGCGTGGTTATGGTAAGGCTGCTATTTTTTTAGTGCAATAGTGTTTTCTATTAAATAATCATTTGTGGATTTTTTTGTGGATGCGGGTGCTTTCTTCTATGTAGGCTTTCAGGGATTCTTTGTCCTGATTGGTGTAGAGTTTTACAGGAATCTCTGCAATCATTTCTACTTCTTTGCCTTTTACTACATCAAGGGCATTGTTAAAAGCCTTGCAGCCCATTTTGTAAGGGTCCTGAACTGTTACGGCCAGGAGATTTGTATCTTCCTTAAGCATGGCCTGGGCTATGTCCCGGTTAAGGTCAGTTCCGCATAAAAGAATATCGTTGCGGTTTAATTCATTAAGGGCAAGCATGCAGCTGTCCAGTGTTGTCTGGTTCCAGCACCAGATGAGTCCAATATCCGGGTTTTTATCCAGCAGGGTGCGGACATTCCTCATGGTTTCTTCTTTTAATTCACTGTTGAATTCAGATACGGGAATAATTCCTTTTGAATCCAGAAGAGGTTTTATGGAACTCTTAAAGCCCCAGCATCGTTCTTCTGCAATGGTGTAGGAATTGTTTATGATAAAGGCGGCCTTTACTCCGGATAAATTATGTTCCTTAAAGTATTTAACAAGGTACTCTCCTGTAAGTGAACCCAGGTGGCTTGAGTTAACGATAATTTCACTGTCTACAGGATAGTTTACAAAAGTATTCCAGGTTACAACTTTTATGCCGTGGGTCTTAAGGTAGTCGATTGCTTCCATGGAATTGGTGTAGTCAATTGGACTTATGATTACAGCCTTTACATGGGAGCGGACCAGACTTTGTGCCAGCTGATATTCAACTTCCGTATCATAATAAGAGTTGCAGCTGGTAAATTTTACATGGTTTTCTGCAGCCATGTCTTTCATTCCCTGAACGGCTTCTTCAAACCATTCAAGGTCTGCATTAAAATTAATTGCAGCTATAAGGGCATTCTGTTTTTTACAGGAAAAAAGAGAGAGACTTGCAAGACAAAGGAAAAGGGCAAAAAAGTATTTTTTCATTGCATCTCCTGCCTGGAATAAATGTGGAATTGATTCTTTCCGTTGTTTTTAGAAACGTAAAGAGCTTCATCAGCATGCCTGAAGAGGTCTGCATATTTTGTTCCGTGCTGAGGATAAATGGCAACGCCTATACTTGAAGAAACGTTGATCTTTACATTGCCGTCCGTATATATTTCGTTAAGTCTTGAGCAGATGGATTTTGCCTTAGCCTGAAGAATTTTTTCTCCGGTAGTAATATCAACTGCCTGCAACTTAAGGAATGCCGCAAATTCATCACCACCAACTCTTCCTACAAAGTCCTTGTCACTGAATACCATGCAGAGTTTTTTTGCTGTATCAAGAAGAACTTTGTCTCCGATTATGTGGCCCATTGTATCGTTTACTTTTTTAAAGTTATCCAGGTCTATAATATAGAAGGCATAGATACCGTTGTCGTTGGATTCAGAAAGAACATTTTCAATACGTTCACGGAATGTTGCCTTGTTAAGAATACCTGTAAGAGGATCTTCTTCTGCTTTCTGTTTAAGAAGCTGCTCCTTGTTCATTACTTCATCTACGTTTACAAGGTTTCCTACAAAGCGGTGGGCATTGCCGTTTTCTGATCTTACTACTGTTCCAATAAACTTAAACCAGTAATAGTTATTGTCAGTGCAGCGGATTCTGACTTCCCTGTTAAAGGATGAAGCATCATTACTGCGGAGGTTATCAAGATCACGGATAAAGGAAATATCATCAGTGTGAACCTGGTTAAGAAGTTCCTCAATTTCTTTTCCCTGAAGTTTGTCATTGCCATTTTTGCAAAGGAATTCAGTGTCGCCTGAAAGTTCAAGCTTGTCTTTATAAAAGTCGTAGTCAAAGACAATTGTCTGAGTCTGTTTTGTAGCAATACGGAATTTTTCGTTGGTACGCTGAATTTCATTATTGCTGCGAAGAAGGAACACTGTAGAAAAAATCAGCAAAAGAAAGGCAAGTGAAATGCTGGTTTCTACTGCTATAAGCTGGGAAGAAATGGTTGTAGACATATCAGTGATAATTGTCTGAGGCGTAATAAGGGCGTAGTACCATCCTTCAATTGCTACAGGAGCAAGTATTGCCATGCGCTTTTGTGTTCCGGACTGATAGGGAATAATTACAGGCTGCTGGGATTTAAATTCTGCCTTTATATTTTCTACTGTCATTTCTCCATCAAGGCCCCAGGAAGTTCCCAGGTCAAAGAAGTTTACGATTTTGCTGGTTATAAGTTTGCTTTTGTCAGTTCTGGCAATAATCATTCCGTCAGAAGAAACCAGAATTGAAGATGAGTCTTCGTTAAAGTTAAAACCTTCTATAAATAAGTTCAGTTTTATATCAGAAAAGACACCAAAAAGAACTCCTGTAATTTCTCTTTTTTTACGCACCGGTACAGAAACAATAAGACTTTCGTTATAGCCGTTGCCTGGAAGAATTGCTTTAGAAATGATGAACTGATTGTTCATGCTGTTTTTAAAAAAGTCCTGGTCTGCAATATTAATTTCCATATCGCTGGCAGAAATACAGTCTCCGTTTTTATCTGCAATATAAATTGCGCTGAAGGTTTCTGAAGCTCTAAAAGATTGAACTGCTGTGCGACGCTGTTCCTTGTCATTCATGTCTACTGAATCAAAAAGCAGGGACATGGATTTGAGCATGGACATCTGGTCTTCCAGTCTTGTTTTAAAAACTGATGCCTGTGAACGGCAGGTTTGTTCCAGAGATTTTTTTACTGATTTTTCTATAAGTTTTTCTGTATTGTTATCAAACCAGAAGGAAATGCCAATAAGACATCCTAAGGTGATGATAATTGAGGCAATAACTGGAAGCTGTATTTTTATTTGACGCATATTAGCCCCCTGTAACAATTTTTACTTTTGTTTAAATTATATAACAAGAAATAGTAATATTGAAGCATTTTTTTTAGTTCATTGATTTTAAAATCAGGCCCCGGCCTTTTAAAAGAGGGGGGCTTTTTGTATTTTTTTATGTTTTTATTCTGTTACTTCGGTTTTAAAAGCGTAAACCGGGGTGTTTTGAGGCCAGATACACATGTCATTAACTGTACCTGATCCTCCGTAGTTACTGCCGCTGGAGTTTTTAATGTAGAAAGTCTGTGTATTGTCAGAAGAACCGCTGGAACTTGAGACAGGTTTCTTAAAGTAAAGCATTACACTTGTGCCGTTAAGGCTGTAAGGCAGTCTGTAGTCCTTTTCCTGATCGTCAGAATCGGTAGAAGCAGGATCCCTTATGTAAACAGTATAATCAGTTGAAGCGGTGGTAAAGGTAATGCCGGTGTATACAGTTTTGTAACAGTCAGTTACTGAGGAACTTCCTGCGGTAACAGTAATGTGACGGGCTTTTGTTGAGCCTGAATCTGGGGTCAGGGTTCCGCTTCCGGTTGAATCTGAGCTGCCTATGTTGCCGTAGCTGCAGCTATAGGAAGGAGTTGTTACGCTTTCTACAGTGTCCGTAACAATTACATCAGCTATACCGGTAGAAGAAGAGTAGGTGTATGATGCTTCATAAGTATCAAGGTTTCCGTCTTCATCTTCATCAACATATAGCTGAATGAAACATTCAGAGCTGTTGATAATAAGGGTTCCATCGGTGAGTTCGTATTCACCGTAGACTTCAGAAACATCAATGCTGTCTGCAGGTTCTGAGCAGGATATCAGCAGTGATATGGCCATAGAAATTAAAAAAATCTTACGCATATCAAGATTATATTAGATTACTTTTATTCCTTCATTAAAATGAATAAAGTCTTTTTTTATATAACGGAATATTATAGAAGGCCTTTTGCCTTTAAAATTCCGTAGGCAGAGAGGGTGCCTGAATCTTTAATTATGTTTGTCCTTACAAGGGTTTCAAAATCTCCGGGTGTTATTGTCCTTACTTTAAGGTCACTTTCTTCTTCATCAAGGTGAGGCTGTCCTTTAGTAAGATCGGTTGCAATAAAGACATGGCCGGTCTGATCAGAAAAACCTACTGCAGTAAAAAATGTTCCCACTTTTTGAATTGAAGCTGCAGTAAGACCGGTTTCTTCTTTAAGTTCCCTGAGGGCATTTTCTTTAATGTCTGAATCTTTTGCTTCCAGCATTCCCTGAGGAAATTCCAGGGTATTTACTTTAAGGGGATAGCGGTACTGTTCTACAAGGTAAAGATTTTTTCCGTCAAAGGGAACAATAAGGGCAAACTCTCCTTTTTCTACAACGCCGTAAAGCCCCTCCTTCCCACCGCTGCGTTCAATTTTATCTTCGTATACTTTCATCCAGCGGTTTTCATATTTAAGTTCATGAGTGAGCTGTTTAACAGGGGCTTCTTTATTCTGGGGCATTTTTTTCTCCTTAAAATGAGTGCTGTAATTTTTATATTCATAAATTATAACTAAAGGGAGATACTGCTACAAGGATAGTAATTCATTCAGATTGAATTAAAAGACGAAGGGAGAAACAGCAGAGACAAAGCGTGAAGGTCACTTGTGTCTTTTTGCTGCTTCTCCCTTCAAGGTTTTATAAAAAAATTTTTTTGGAGCCAGAGTTTATGAATCGAATTCTGCAACCAGCTGACTTACTGTCTGCTTTGCATCTCCGTAAATCATTACAGTGTTGTCATTTGTAAAGAGCGGGTTTTCAATTCCTGAGAATCCTGTTCCCTTTCCTCTTTTAAGAACAAATACAGTGCGTGCTTCAAAAGCATTGATAACAGGCATACCGTATAATGGAGAAGACTGGTCGTTAATTGCTGCAGGATTAACAACGTCATTTGCACCAATAACAATTGCTACATCAACATTGCTCATCTGAGGATTCATTTCGTCAGCAGTCTTAAGCTGCTCGTAAGGAACATTTGCTTCTGCAAGAAGAACATTCATATGACCAGGCATACGTCCTGCTACAGGGTGAATTGCAAAGTTTACTTCTGCACCGTTGTTTTCAAGTTTGTCACAAAGTTCCTTAACTGCATGCTGAGCCTGAGCAACTGCCATACCGTATCCAGGAATTACAACTACATTTTTTGCAGCTTCAAGAATCATGTATGCATCTTCAACTGACATTGAAGCAGGTTCTTTTGCAGGACCATTTGCACCAGTCTTTTTCTTTGCACCGAATGATTTAAAGAGAAGGTTGGAGAATTTACGGTTCATAGCCTTACACATAATAAGGGTAAGGATAAGACCTGAAGCTCCAACAAGACATCCTGATACAACAAGAACTGTATTGTTGATTGCAAATCCGGCAAAGGCTGCAGCAAGACCAGAGAGGGCATTAAGGAAAGAAATGATTACAGGCATGTCACCGCCACCGATTGGCAGTACCATGGTAAATCCTAAAATAAGGAAGATGGCTGTTGTTGCCATGATTCCGGCAAATTCAATTTTTGCATAATTGAATGGATTGTCTTTTGTAAAGAAAGAGTAGGCACAAATAGCAGCTGCTCCCGCGATACAAAGAATTGCATTGATTATATTTTTTGCAGGAATTGAAGAAATCTTTTTAAATGCTTTACCGGAAAGTTTTCCCCATGCAACAAGGGAACCTGTAAAGGCAACTGCACCGATGGCAACTGTAAGTCCAAGGGAAACAGAAGTAAAGTAAGTTCCCTTAGGCTGAACAAAGTACTGGGTAAGGGCAACCAGTAAAGAAGACAGACCTCCGAATCCGTTAAAGAGGGCAACCAGTTCCGGCATTCCTGTCATCTGAACTTTCTTTGACCAGATGGCACCGATGATTCCTCCAAGAAGAACGGCTGCTGCAATCCATACATAACCGTTTGCAAGCCAGTTGCTGCTGTTCCATGAAGCAAAGACTTCTTTCTGGCAGAGAACTGTAATTACGGCAATGAGCATTCCTAAAGATGAATAAAGATTTCCCTTGCGGGCTGTATCTGTTTTTCCTAAAAGCTTGATTCCCCTGATAAAGAAAATGCAGGAAATCATGTAAAGGATATCAATAAGTGTTTTATTCATTATTTTTATCTCCCTTTTTTTTGAACATTCCCAGCATGCGGTCAGTAACCATGTAACCGCCGATTACGTTAATGGTGGCAAAAACAATTGCTAAAAATCCCAGAATCCTGCCAAGCATTCCGCCTGTAGAAACTGCCAGTGCTGTAATTGAAACTGCACCTACTACAGTGATTCCGGAAATGGCATTTGTTCCCGACATAAGGGGAGTGTGAAGCTGTGAAGGAACTTTAGAGATAAGTTCAACTCCTAAAAATGCAGCTATAACAAATACAAAAATTAACATTATATCCATTTGAGTCTCCTGATTAATTTTTAATTATTCTTGAAGCGTTCATGAATTATCTGTCCGCCTTTAGTAAGAAGACAGCCCTTCATGATTTCATCTTCAAGCTTAACTTCAAACTCTTTGCTTTCTTTATTGTAGAAATGCTGAAGGAAGGCAGAGATGTTTCCGGAAAGCATCTTTGATGCATCATAAGGAACCTGACGTTCAAGAAGGTCACCGCTCATAATTGTTACGCCATTTTCCGTAACAACGTTTTCTCCAAACTTAGAACCTTCTACGTTGCCTCCTGTAGAAACAGCCATGTCTACTACAACTGAACCAGGCATCATGCGGTCAAGAACATTTTTTTCTATAAGGCGTGGAGCTTTTCTTCCGAATACTTTTGCAGTTGTAATTACAATGTTTGATTTTTCGCAAACTTTAGCCTGAGCTTCTTTTTGTTTTGCAATCTGTTCAGGTGTAAGTTCCTTTGCATATCCCTGTGCAGTCTGACCCATTTCTCCCAGGTCAATTTTTACAAAGCTGGCACCAAGGGACTTAACCTGTTCTTCTACAACAGGGCGGGTGTCAAAAGCATCAACTCTTGCACCAAGACGTTTTGCAGTTGCTATTGCCTGAAGTCCTGCAACACCTACACCAATAATGAAAACTCTTGCAGGATTAATTGTACCGGCTGGAGTAACCATCATAGGAAGAATCTTTGGAAGATGAGCTGCTGCATTCAATACTGCAACATAACCTGCCAGGGATGTCTGTGAAGACTGAACATCCATTTTCTGAGCAAGGGTAGTGCGGGGAATCATCTCCAGTGAAAGGGCCTGAATTTTGTTTTTTGCAAATTCATTTAAAAGATCTTTTTCGTTGAATGGATCAAGATAACTGATGTGAAGGGTATCTTCTTTTAAACCTGCAGCTGTCTCCGGTTTAAGAATGCGTACAACAATTTCACTGTCAGAATATGCTGTCTTTTCATCAGCAACTATTTCAGCCCCTGCAGCTTTGTAGGCATCATCAGAAAAACCGCTTTTTACTCCGGCTCCGGAAACAACCTTAAAGCTAAAGCCCAGTGCTGATAACTTTTTTATGTCATCAGGAATCAAGGCAACCCGGGTTTCTAATTTGTCTTTTTCTTTACAAACCAAAACCTTTTTCATAATAGGAACTCCTTGTAACTTATAAATAATAGATGAGTAAAAATCTCATTAAGTTAGCTGTGGCTAACCATAGGGCAATTATCAATTAAATAAGGAATTAAGACAATAGACTTTTTCAAATGTTAAAGAGAATAAAAACCAATAAGAAAAAATATGTTGGGGGGTGAGGGAAGGGAATAATAAAAAAACATCTGCGTTATCCCAAGGAGACCAAAAAAAAGGAACAGCCCCCCAAATATCCAGGAAGCTGTTCCTTTTGTTTGGTCTCCTTGGGAGAAAGCAGATGTTTTTTTATTAGTTCCTTCCCTCACCCCCCAACGTGTTGTTGTTTATTGTGTTGTTGTGT
>NZ_JAILGZ010000045.1 GCF_024696245.1 Treponema sp. | reverse complement strand
ATAAATTCCGGATGTTCTTCGCACTGTTCAATTGTAAAATTATTAGAAGGTTCAACCTGCATTGGTTTTGTTGCTACAGGAAGAATTACATATTTGGTTACGTTGATTTTTGAACCGCTTTCAATAAGTTCTTCCGGACTTCCATGATACTTCATTGGATAGTTATAAAAATCGCCGACGCTCTTAGAAGCCTTTTCAGCGATTTTTGCAGGATATATGTGACAGTGGAAATCTATAATCATAATGGGAAAAGAATACAGTTTTAGTAAAATTTAGTCAAATTTAATTACTTAAGTATTCATTAAATTCCGGATATTCCTCTACAAAAGCACGTGCTGCTTCGGGATAGCTAGCCCAGGTTGAATAGAATAAGGCTGTCATTCCAGGAATTAAAGAAAGATCGGTAACATTTAAGTATTCGTATTTAATATCGTTTTCATCAAAGAATTCGCTGGTGCTTTCTACATTGTTATAAAGAACATAGCCAATAAAAGTTGAACAGACAAAGTTATTGTCATAATCATCTTCGTCTTCTTTATCAACTTTTTTGTTTTTTGCACTTTTTGGATAGATTATTGTACCAAACTGCTGATGATCTTTTGAAGTAAAAAACTTTTTTCCAATGGTGAAAAATGCGATTTTGAAGTTTAAGCCTGAAGCGTATTTAATGTCTGTACCTTCTGCATAGCGTTCTACAAAGGCTTTTGTGTTTTCGTATTCTTCTGCAGTAACTTTTAAGGCATAAGTAATCTGTTCAGATCTTTCAGGGTCGCAGTGTTTCATGTATTTGTTATTTAGAGGAACAGCGCATTCTTCTTCGGCAAGCTGATGTTTTCCACCAAGGGTAAGGCCATAATAATTGTCATCAAGTGTAAAATTAATTGAAGCATGGCTGAGGTCTGGAACATCATCAGTTTTAGTAGCTTTCAGACCGTTTTTAAGAATATTTGCGATATATAAAGGATTAGAATATTCAGGATTATAAAGACGGAAGAAAAGATATTTGTAGTTGCCTTCAATTTCCGGGAAGACAACATCTTCAGAAAGAACATAAGTTGCCTCTTCCGGAGCTTCTGGAGCAAAGGCTTCTTTTACAACCTGAGTAGTTTTACAGCTCTGAAAGAAAAGACCTGCAGAGACAAAGAGAATTAAAATGTAATTTTTGTTGAGTTTGATTCTTGAGTTTTGTTTAAACATTGATTTCCAGCTTTTTGCCTGTCGGCTGATACTGGTAATAACGTACACCGGCAGCATTCATTAATTTTTTTGAAGCTTCAACAGAAGGTGTTCCGTCATATTTATTCTCCGCATAAACAACAGTTTTAATTCCAGACTGGATGATTGCTTTTGCACACTCGTTGCATGGAAAGAGGGTTACGTAGATTTTACATCCTTCGAGTGAACCGCCACGATAATTAAGAATTGCGTTTAATTCGCTATGTGTAACGTAAGCATATTTAGTATCAAGAGGGTCACCTTCACGAGCCCATGGAAAATCATCATCTGAACAGCCGCGTGGAAAGCCGTTATAGCCCATGGAAAGAATTTTATTATCCTGGCCTACAATACAGGCACCTACTTGTGAATTAGGGTCTTTTGAACGAAAACTTGCAAGTTTTGCAACACCCATAAAGTATTCATCCCAAGAGATGTAATCTGAGCGTTTCTGAATAATCTGTCCCATGATTTTCCTCGTTTGATTATTTTTATATTATTTCAAAAAATGAAAAAAAACACAATTAGTATGAATTAACCTGTTTACAATACATTTTCAAAGTTCCCATTATAGATTGAAAATAGTACTGCAGCCGCATCATTAATTTTTGTTCCGAAGAATGAAAACTTATGGCCGTGGCTTTTTGCTTCTTTTGCTGCAAAACTGATTGCATCATAAGTTGCAAGAATTGGTTTATGGTACTGTTTTGTTTTTGATTCAGTATTAACTGCAATATCAATATCTTTTGATAAAGAGATTTCTGTCATTCGGTCGCTGTTTCCGCCGGTACCAATTACAATGTCACCATAGTGAACGCCAATTCCAATTTGAATTTGAGGCATTCCGCGGCTGGCAAATTCCTGGCGGAGTTCATTCATCTGTTCCTGCATTTCAATTGCGCAGTTTAGAGCAGATTCAGCACTGTTTGGGAAAATGGCGATAATTCCATCACCAAGGTATTTTTCAATAATTCCGTTGTATTTTCTGATTAGCGGAGCCACACGACGTAAATAAGAATTGAGCATATCAAAAACCTGAATTGGAACCAGTTTTTCTGAGGTAGAAGTGAAGTTTCTGATATCTGCAGAAAGAACAGCTGCCTTTGAGATTTTGTATTCTCCGAGGGTAATTTCCGTAATATCTTTTTTGCAGAGAAGCTCAAGGAATTCTTTTGGTACAAAGCGATAATAGGCCTGGTTAGTTTCCTGAAGATAATTCTTTAATTCAAAAACCTTCATATAGTTTTTATTTTGAATATAGGCAAGAAGAACAATCTGAAGGAAGGCAAACAGTACAAAAGCCGGGAAAAGAAGGTTCATTCCAATCAATGCTTTTAC
>NZ_JAILGZ010000085.1 GCF_024696245.1 Treponema sp. | reverse complement strand
AAAAGTTGTGAAAAAACTTGGGCTTATTGGCGGTACCGGGCCGGAATCGACTCTTGTTTATTACAGGGAAATCAATCGAATTGTAAATGAAGCTTGCGGTAAAAAGCATTTTCCTGAAATTGCCATAGAAAGCGTGGATTTGTATAAAGCTCTTGAGCTGGTTGCCAATAAGGACTACCAGGAACTTGAATCCTATCTATGGGGAAAAATCCAGAATCTTTTAAATTGTGGCTGCGAGATTATAGCCCTCACTGCAAATACCATGCACATTGTTTATAAGCAGCTTAAGGACAGGCTTTCCAAAAGCAGCAAAGTTCCATTTGTAAGTATTGTTGATACAGCCCGGGAATATGCACAGGAAATGGGTTATAGCCGGGTAGGACTGCTGGGAACAATCTTTACCATGAAGGAAGATTTTTTTAAGAAGGAATTCAGTAAGACTGGTATTGAAGTTTTTATTCCTTCAGAAGAAGAGCTGCCCTGTGTAAATAAAATCATTTATAATGAGCTGGAGCATGGCCTTGTAAAGCCGGAATCTCAGAAGATTCTTATTGAAAATATTGCCCGGATGAAGGCTTCAAGTCAGATTCAGGCAATTGTACTTGGTTGTACGGAACTGCCACTTGCCCTTAACTCTGATAATTCCCCTCTGCCTTGTATTGATATTATGAATATTCATATACAGAAGCTGTGTAAGATGTGCCTGTAAAAACAAATTCACCCTAAAAATACTTTCCTTGACAGATGATTTTTACAATGTTAATATCTTCAAGTTATAATCTTATTTATAAAAAAGGGTACATCGATGTCTGAAGAAAAAAGAAAGATTAATATGGGTGCTGTAGTAATTCTTATTATTTCAGCTGTAGTTTTTATTCCGTTTGGTGGAAGTGCTGTATTTGATGCCTTCTTTAATTCAAACAAAGTTTCATTTGGAAAAATAAACGGTAAAGAAATTGTTTATGAGCCTGGTTCAGAGCTTTTCAATGCTGCTGCAAACCTTTCAAAACAGTACGAAAAAGATTACGGTTGGGATACTAATGATAACCGTATTCATAGAAGGATTCTTAGCAATGCTTATTTTGAAGCAATCCGCAGCAGGATTTATTCTGATGCAGTAGCTGACAGCGGATATGAAGTTCCGGAAGAAGCTGTTGATAAAGCCCTTGTTAAATATTTTTCTCCAGAAGGAAAATTCCTTAAGGCAGCTTATGAACAGCAGTCAGAAGGAGAAATCAAGTCCCTTCGTGAAAACTTTGAAAAGCAGCTTACATTTACAAGATATTCTGACGATCTTTTTGCATCAGAAGGTAATCTTTATGGTGTAAAGTCTTCTGCTAAAGAAATTGATTTTATTGCTTCCCTTGCACAGGAAAAGCATTCATTTGAAACAGCTGCATTTGACACATCTGTATGTCCTGATGAAGTTGCAGTTTCTTACCTTAAAGATAAGGCTGATGACTTTACAAAATACAGCCTTCTTGCAGTTACAATGGATAAAAAGAAGGACGCAGAAGAAGTTCTTCAGTCTGTAAAGAATGGTGATATGGAATTTGATACTGCCGTAACAGAAAAATCACAGAAATATTATACAGGTGATGACGGCAGCCTTAATTCTTCTTATGAATATCAGATCAATGCTATGTTTGAAGAAAGTGCTGATGCAGAAAGTGTAAAGGCTCTTGCTGTTGACGGTATTTCTGATGTTCTTGTAACAAAGCTGGGCTATACTTTCTTTAAGTGTACTGCTGCTCCAGTTAAGGCAGACTTAAAATCAGAAGAAACAGCTAAAGTTGTAAAGGATTACATTAAAAATAACGAATCAAGCCTTATTGAAAAGCATTATCTTGCTAAGGCTGATGAATTTGTATCTGAAGCTTCTGTACACGGATTTGATGCAGCTTGTAAGAAATTCTCTATTGAAAAAACAGAAATTCCTGCATTTGCAATCAATTACCGCTCAAGCTCACTTATTAATTCTACAGCTTCAACTGCACCACTTTCTTCAATCGGAAGGGATAAGGATCTTCTCGAAAAGGTATTCAGCCTTAAAGTAAAAGAAGTAAGTACTCCTTTTGTTACAGGAAATAACGTTGTTGTAGCTATCTGTACAGGCATTCAGAACGATGAAGCAAATACCGTTGGTCTTGATGCAAAAGTATCTAATACTGATTATTATACAGCTACTTCAGCTGTTTCAAGTTATGTTGATGATGAAGCTTTTGCTAAAGGTTATGCAAAGGCTTTCCCTAACAGAAATCAGGATTAGTATTTGACAGATTTTGATTTAGAAAAGCCCCGTCTGGTTGAGTCCGGGCAGGGCTTTCGTTTTTTAAACGTTGAATATAAAAAGCGCTTTCTCTATTCAAAATATGATCCTTACCGTAATGTAAAGACTCTTATAGATAACCTTAATATTCTTGAAGGCAGTCTTCTTGTTATTTCCTCCCCGGGACTTTTTTATGGAATAGAAGAGCTGCTGGATAAAATTCCCCCTGATACATATCTTATTGCTTTTGAAGCTGATCCTGAACTTGCAGCTGTTAGTTCTTCATCTGAACTTTACAAAAAACACAGGGATATTCCTTTATTTACCTGGAATGATTTAAATATTCTTGATGACTACGTAAGGAATCTTTGTCATAAAGGACATGTCAGAAGGGCTCTTTCCATAGAATTTTCTGCAGGTCTTTCGTATTGCAGGGAAAAATATTCACGACTTATGTCCGGCCTTACGGATATTATAGGGGGCTTCTGGAAAAACCGGGTTACCCTTGTAAAAATGGGTCGTATGTATTCAAGAAATGTATTCAGAAATCTTTCCCTTAGAAAAAGCAGCCCTCTTCTTGACGATGTAAGGGCCAGTGTTAAAAAAGATATTCTTGTAATAGGGGCAGGAGAAAGCCTTGATTCTTTTGAATACTGGGATCAGGTAAAAAAAGGTTCCTTTTATGTTATAGCAGTAGATGCTGCCCTGATTCCTTTAAGGGAGAGGGGGATTGTTTGCGATGCTCTTGTTTCCCTTGAGTGCCAGAGCCTTATTGATTCCTTTTATGTTGGAGTAGAGGGTCTGGATAAATCGGTTCTTTTTGCTGATTTGTGTTCAAGAAATGAAGTGTGTTCAAGGTTTAAAAATCGGGTCTTTTTTTTAAGCCAGTATTCACCAGGTCCATTTCTTGATTCCCTTGTAGAGAATAAAATTGCAGCCTCCTTTATTCCTCCTTTAGGTTCTGTGGGACTTGCTGCAGTTTATATTGCATTGAAACTCCGCTTTAATGAGGATGTAAAGGTTTTTACCCTGGGACTGGATTTTTCTTATTCACCGGGACTTACTCATTCAAAAAATGCACCTGCCCATATAGCACGTCTTGCTTCTTCTGACAGAAAAAAGACTGTAGAAAACTATGAAGCTGTTTTTTCTACTGCAAGTTTTTTTGCTCCTGATAAAAGTGGCAAAAATGTATGTACTACTAAAGTTCTTTCCCTTTATGCCAGTCAGTTTAAAAATGAATTCAGGGGAATAAAGAATCTTTATGATGCAGGAAAATCTGGTCTGGATCTGGGGCTTCCTCCTGCAGATAAAATATTAATTGAAGAATCCATAAAAAAATCCCGGACTAATGAGGGTGTAATTAATGAAAAAGCCTTGCAGGGCAGCTGTCCTTTTGTTTCTGATTTTCTTCGTAAAGAAAAGGAAGAGCTGGAAGAAGCCTGTGATCTTTTAAGCAGGGGAGAAGAGTCTTTATATAGAAAAAAAGATTTAAGTCTGGATGTTCAACTTAAAATGCTTCTTGAAAAGAAAGATTATCTTTACCTGCATTTTCCTGACGGCTTTGAATACAGCGGGGATGTTCAGTTTTTAAAGAGGGTTAAGGCAGAAATCCTGTATTTTCTTAAGCAATGCAAGATTTCTATACAAAATTCAGTATAAATGTTATAATTATAGTAAGAATTATAAAATATGGTCGATTCGGAGGAGAATTTTGAACATAAAGAAATTTTTTACTGCTGGTATTTTTTTAACAGGAGCACTTGCTTTTGCAGTGGATCCAAATTTTGATGTTGTAAAAAGCGTTGCTGAAAGAATGGTTGCCGTTGAAGGCGGTACATTTAAAATGGGTGATGCTGAAAACGAAAAAAATGAATCTCCGGTTCATGAGGTAAAGCTTAATTCATTTTATATGAGTTCTACAGAAGTAACACAGGACTGGTATGAAGCTGTAATGGGCTGTAACTATTCTGCAAATAAGGGTGATGACCTGCTTCCTGTAGAAGAAGTAAGCTGGTATGACGCAGTAATTTTCTGTAATAAACTTAGTGTAATGGCAGGTCTTGAACCTGTATATAGTCTTGGTGGTTCTAAAAAGACTGAAGAATGGGGTGACGTTCCTCGTATGGATTCAGATGAGGCTGTAAAAGCAATCTGGGCTGCTATTGCAATGGATGTTACTGCAGATGGTTACCGTCTTCCAACAGAAGCTGAGTGGGAATATGCAGCAAGGGGAGGAAACAATCCTTCTGAGGATCCTTATTCAGGCAGTTCAGTAATAACTGTTTGTGCATGGAATAATGTAAATGCCGCATCTTCTACAAAAGAAGTTGCCCTTAAGAGAGTTAATTCCCTTGGTCTTTTTGATATGTCAGGAAATGTCTGGGAATGGTGTTATGACTGGTATGGAAATTACCGCTATGCTGCAAACGATAATCCTCTTGGAGAAAGTGATGCAAGCATTACTGGTAAAAAAATCCGTCGTGGTGGTTCAGTAAAAAGTGATGCTGTTTTCTGCCGCAATTCCAATCGTGCAAGTTCTGTTCCTGAACTCAGGGGTGTAGATCTTGGTTTCCGTCTTGTTCGTTCTGTAAAGGCAGCAGATGCTGTAGAAGTAAAAGCTGCTGAAGTTCCTGAAGTTCCTTCTGACAGTGTAGAAGCTGCTGATGATTCAGACGGAATTATAGAAGATGTTTTTGTAGACGATGGATTTGCAAAATAACGGATTTTAATTTTGTCTGCATATACCATAATAGTTCCGGATGCCAGAGTTCTTCAAAGGGTATGCGGAACTAATGACAGTAATTTAAAGCTCATTGAATCTTATCTTGGAGAGCCTTTGTTTGCCTGTGGAAATGAACTTTCCATTGATGGAGGAAATCCTGAAAATGAGCAGAAGTTTAACTTTATAATAAACCGCATTTTAGATGAAATTGCAGATGGTTCTTCTGAACTTTCTGATTGTGAACTTATAGAATCTGTTTTAAATAATGTTCCCCTTTCTGTAAAAAGAAGTGATGAGAGGGAGCACGAACTTTTTGTAAGAAATTCAATAACAGTAAGCGGCGGCTTAAGAAGGGTTTATCCTAAAACAAGAGGTCAGTCTGATTTTATTCAGCTTATGAGAAGTTGTGACCTTGTTTTTGCTGTAGGCCCTGCAGGCTCCGGAAAAACATTTCTTGCTGTAGCAGAAGCCCTTCGCCTTCTTTTAAGTCATCAGGTTAATACAATCATACTTACCCGTCCTGTTGTAGAAGCAGGTGAGAGTCTGGGCTATCTTCCTGGTGCTCTTGAAGATAAAATTAATCCTTATATCAGGCCTCTCTTTGATGCAATGAATACAATTCTTCCAAGGGAAAGCGTAAAAAGACTTTGTGAAAGTTCAGCAATAGAAATTGCTCCCCTGGCTTATATGAGGGGAAGAACACTTAATGACTGTGCCGTCATTCTTGATGAAGCCCAGAATACTACCCCTGAACAGATGAAAATGTTTTTAACCCGTCTTGGGGAAAATTCCAAAATGTTTATTACAGGAGATATTACTCAGATAGATCTTCCTAAAAAAATTCCATCAGGACTTGTTCATGCCCTAAAGGTACTGGATGGTCTTCCTGGAATTGCCATAAAAAAACTTACTGCAGAAGATGTGGTAAGAAACGAACTTGTCAGGAAAATTATCAGTGCATATGAAAATGAAGAAAGACAGAATGGATGAACCGGCCGATAACCTGAAGAAGACTTTTTCTTCAGCAATGAAATATCTTTCGGTAAATTATAAAAAGATTATCCTCATTACAGTTACTTTAATGGCTGCTTTAGTTTTTGCCTTTATAAAAACTGCTTCAGCAAACACTTTCAGTTCTTACAATATTAATGAAATTGAAGTTAATTGGGTTCCGGATAAAACTATTGTTGCAACCAAAACCCTTCCTGCAACTGCTGCAGATTCTACTGTTGTAGAAAAGGGGGAAGTGATTGCAAAAAAACAGATTCCTATTGATGAGATTCAGTATAAAAAACTTAAGAAGATGGCAGAAACTGCTTCTTATGTAGATTACAGGGCTTTTGCCAATTCAGCTTTGTATCATGTGGTTCTTGTAGTACTTGTTTTCTTTTTTGCCAGCAGGGTTTTCTTTCCGGGGGGCCTGGAATTTAAAGAACTTTTTACTGAGTGTATTTTTTATGTTGCCATATTCTGTTCAGCGGTAATAGCAAATAAAAGTGTGGAGTTTTCTTCTCCTTATACAACCTGTATGTGGATTCCTGCGGTATTCTGTGTTTTTATTGTTGCCATTCTTTTTGGTCAGCTGAATGCAGTATTTTTTTCTATAATAGTTTCTTTTTCTGTTCTTAATGCCTGTGCTTATGAAATTGAACCTTTTATTTTTACTCTGGCAACAACCCTTACTGCCAGCCGCATAGTTCACAAAATTGAACGCCGTACTGATATGGTTGCAGCTGCAATTGTTCAGGCTGTGCTGAATGTGGTTTTCCTTCTTGTTATAAAAATTATTTTTAATTCATCACTTTCTGAAAAATGGATTTCCATGTTTGGTGTGGCCCTTAATGGTTTCCTCTCCGGAATTCTTTGTCTTGGTATGCTTACACCTCTTGAAGTAATCCTTAACACTGCTTCTCCATTCCGTCTTATGGAACTTAGTGACCTTAATAATGCTACAATGAAAAAAATGCTGGTTACTGCCGGCGGAACATATAATCATTCCATGATGGTTGCTTCCCTTGCTGAATCAGCCTGCCGTGAGATTGGTGCAAATTCCCTTCTTGCCAGAGTTGGTGCTTATTATCACGATATTGGAAAAATTGAAAATCCAGAATACTTTGTAGAAAATCAGACTGGTATTGATAACGTTCATAATTCAATTAATCCGTCACTTTCTGTAACTGTTATCAGAAGTCATGTTAAGCGTGGTGTAGAAAAAGCCTATGCTTTAAGACTGCCTGGTCCGGTTATTGATATTATAAGTGAACACCATGGAAATCAGGTTCTTTCGTATTTTTATAATGAAGCTAAAAAAATTGATCCTGATGTAAATCCTGATGATTATTCTTATACAGGAAATCCTCCGTCTACAAGGGAAAGTGCTGTTGTAATGCTGGCAGATACTGTAGAGGCTGCCTGCAGAACTCTTGAAAAAAAATCCGTGCCTGCCCTGGATAAATTTATTACTACTCTTATAAACGGAAAAATCGAACACGGTCAGCTTGATAACTGTGGACTTACTTTTAAGGATATAAATATTATTCATGATTCCTTTGTACAGATTCTTACAGGTTACTATCACTCAAGAATTGAATATCCTGAGCAGAAGGAAAATGCAGAAAAGGAACAGAAGGTTCAGGAAAGTATTGGAGCTGCAAAAGAAGCAGAAGTAAAGTCAGAAGAAAAAACTTCCGTAAAAACAGAAAATAAATCAGAAGTTAAAAGTGCAGCTAAAACAGAAACAAAGTCAGAGAGCAAAAGCCCTGTAAAAACAGAAGGAAGAACTTCTGCAAAAAGTACGGCTAAAAGTGAAGAAACAAAAAGCCGCAGAACAAAAGGAAAGACAAATGCCAAATAGAATACTTGTTGATGTTGAAGAAAATTATCCGGAGCCAGCCTGGCTTAATAAAATAGAAGCTTTTGCAGATAAGGTTTTGTCTGCCTGCGGATATGACAGGGAAGAAGTTTCATTCCTTTTTTGTTCAGATCCTTTTATTCAGAATCTTAATGCTGAATACAGAAAAATAGATTCTCCAACAGATGTGTTAAGTTTTGAAAATGGAGAAAGCTACACTGATGAAGAGGGAAATGAATGGTTTTCTGCAGGGGACATTGTAATCAGTCTTGATACACTGCCAAAAAATGCAGAATACTTTGAAGTAGATGAAGATGAAGAACTTAAAAGACTTATAGTTCATGGTATTCTTCATCTTAATGGCTATGATCATGGGGAAGAGCATGTAGAAAAGGGAAAGGAACCTGACTGTGAAATGCTTATTCTTCAAAAAAAGATAATGAAAGAAGTAGAAGATGAACATTTAATGTAAATGTAACATCAGCTTTAAATAATTATTTTTTATTTTATATAACAGGAAAAAAATACAAGAAAATGGGACTATTTGGTTTAGGAAAAAAGAAAGAAAAAAAAGAAAAGCTTGATACTGTAGAGTCACTTCAGGAAGAAATTCTTGCAGAAGAAAAAAGTGACATGATTCAGGGTGTAGAAGATTTAAGTGAAACAACAGTAAAGGAAGTTATGATTCCCCGTATTGATGTTGATTTTATTGCCCTGGGCAGTCCTGATGAAGAAGTAATTGCTAAAATTGTTAAAAGCGGTCATTCAAGGTTTCCGGTTTATTCCGGTTCAATTGATAATGTAATCGGTATTCTTTATGTTAAGGATTTGATTGTTAAGTTCAGTGAGCATGCACCCCTTAATCTTGAAAACACAATCCGCAAGGCTTATTTTGTTCCGGAAAGTAAACGTATTGATGTTCTCTTAAGGGAATTTAAAAGGCGTCATGTTCATATTGCCATTGCAATTGATGAATACGGCGGAATGAGCGGCATTGTCTGCATGGAAGATATTATTGAAGAAATTGTTGGTGATATTCAGGATGAATTTGATAATGAAAGGGCAGATATTGTAGCCCTTAGTGATAACATATGGATTTGTGATGCCAGAACTTCACTGGATGATCTTAATGAAGAAATTAAATCCAATTTCCCTACAGAAGATTTTGATACTCTTGGTGGATTTGTTTTTGATCTCTTTGGTAAGATTCCTGTTAAGTTTGAAAAAGTAAACTGGAAGAATTATGACTTTATCGTTCAGGAAATGGAAGGACATAAAGTTAATGTAATAAAGATAATCTGTCACGATTCATAAAAAAGTTTGGGGAGGGGATTATGTTTTTTAGAGCAGGTATTAAAGTAAGGATTCTTTCAGCTGTTTTTTTATTTGCAGCACTTTCTGCTTTTTCTAATGATGCACTTTCTCTTTTTAAAAAGGGACAGGAATGTCAGGAAGAAGATGACTACTTTTCAGCAATAGAAAATTATCGTGAAGCCATAACTTATAATCCTCAGTATGGTCAGGCCTGGTACAATCTTTCTCTCTGTACATATTATCTTGGTGAATATGATCTTGCCCTGGAATATATAAATGAAGCCTTAAAATATGCAAAGAATTATTCAGAAATGCTTAACCTTAAAGGCCAGATTTATGTAGCAGGTGGTAATGTAGATGAAGCAAGAAAAATATTTTCTTCCATTCTAAAAGATTATCCAAACAGTGTAGATGCAAGATTTGGTCTTGCTGAACTTGATCTCTTTGAAGGAAGTTTAACTACTGCAGAAAAGAGATATCTTGATGCCCTTAAAAGGGATGGCAGAAACAGAAAGGCTCTTTTGTCCCTTGCTCTTGTAAGTGCAGAAATGGGAAAGAGTGATGCAGCTGAACGTTATATTAATCTTGCCCTGGAATACCATTCAGGAGAAACAGGAGTTCATTATCTTGCTTCCTATCTTGCCTGTAAAAGAGGTGACTTTGAAGAAGCAGAACGCAGGGCCAGAAGTGCTGTTCAGATAGATGGTAATTTTGATAAGGCTTATGAACTTTTATCAGGAATTCTTTATACCCAGGGACGCTTTAAGGAAGTAGTGGATTTATGTGATTTTAGAATCGGCCGCAACAGAAATCTTAGTGCAGCCTGGTATCTTAAGGCTAAGGCCCTTTCTAAACTTAACAGAATTGATGAAGCTATTACAGCTTATAATACAGGTCTGACTTTAAATCCTCAGGATGAAATCATGCGTTTTGCCCTGGAAAATCTTATTGCAACAGAACTGGATCTGGAAGATCCAAAGAGGGAGCAGTGGGAAAAATATCATCTTGAAAAAGCTGCAGATTATGCAAGAAACTTTGATGGTATGAGTGAACGCTATGAATACCAGAAGGCTTTAAGTATAAATCCTCTGGATCAGGAGGCAAGACAGAAGTTTGCAGACATGCTTGAAAAAGAAGGTCTTTATGAACTCTATCTTCATCAGCTTAAATTCATAAAGGAAAATTTTTACGAAAAAGAAGAAGCTGAAAAAAGCAAACAGTATACTGAAAACAGTCCTGTGCGCCAGAAATCAGTTCAGGAACAGAGAAATGATGATATAATCGCTTCCCTGGAAAACCTTATGGAAGATAATCTTAGTGCCAAATGGAAGGTTGACCCATTTTACTTTGATAAGAGCAGGTGGAGTATAGGCATTTATTATGTAAATACAACAGTGCAGCTTTTCTTTTTTTTCTTTCTTTTTTCCTAAACCAAATAGTCCCATTTTCTTGTATTTTTTTCCTGTTATATAAAATAAAAAATAATTATTTAAAGCTGATGTTAC
>NZ_JAILGZ010000080.1 GCF_024696245.1 Treponema sp. | reverse complement strand
TGAATATTCATTTCATGCCCAAGAATCGTACTTCCTTTTTCTCCTTTTTGGTATTCTTGTACAACTTTAAGTTTGAATTCCGTTGTATATATTTTACTCATATAACCTCCAAAACTGTCCAACTTTTGGGGTTCAGTTCACTTTGCGCACTTCGCTGGCGCTCATCCTCCTCAGTCGCCTCCGCTCCCTGCGGTGGACTAAAGGTGCTCCAATCCCTCACGGGGGGGGGCTTATTCAAAGACTAGTTCGGTACCTGATACCTTCCATTTCTTATAAGTAGTAGAATTAGTTATTATAGGCTGCCAATCGCTATTGTTTGCATTAGGGCCTCCGGCAATACCTCCTGCACCAGATGTTTTATCACTTGATGTGTATTTATCAGACGCTGTTATATCACCTGTATTGGCGCAATTTTCTTCCGTCCCGATGCAATTTCTTCGTTTAATTCAGCAATTTTTCTTGACTGAATTGGATATAATCAGCTGCTGCTTTTTTCTATATAAGTATCTCCTTGTGCCGTCGTTGAAAGCTCTACTTTTGTAGGGCAAACTCCACTGTAAGGATAATAATTGCCGAGATCTTCATTCGTTACCTCTGTTCCATTCTCCTTGTATTTGATCCAAGTAGAAATTTGATCCTCATATTGCAAGGTCAAGTCGTCAGGGGTATTATAAAATACTTGATATCCGAATTTCTTTACGGAGTTTGGAATATTGAGAATTCCTGTAAGACCTGTGCTATAAAATGCTGCCCTTCCTATTTCTGTAACTGTAGAAGGAATCGTCACCGTGGTAAGATTTTTACAATTGCAGAAAGAAAGATTATTTATTTTTGTAATTCCTTCAGGCAGGCTTATACATTCCAGTGCTAAACAACCGTCCGTGTTAAAACCATTTGAAAAAGCCTTCTCCGGCAGTTCCGTCAGTCCCGTAGTTTGAGAAAGGTCAAGCTTAACTCTTATAGTAGGCTTGTTTTCATATAAAGTATAGAGAGCAGTTTTTATAGCGGCTATCGTATCGGTGTTAATATAGCCAAAAACTCTTACGGTTCCTGATTCAGTCATAGTTGAAATATAAGCTGGCGCCGTATCTGCCAAATATCCTTTCTGGACCGTTCCTTTATTATCAATAGCGTAACCTTCTTGAGCTAATACAAATTTCATGTAATTGGAACTGACATATGAGCTGTTGTTATTGTCTCCAAGAACCTGGGTACCCTCAGTATAAGCTTCCGGAGTAATCGTAGCCACAACACCGTTTGCTTCTTCTGGCGGAGTAAGAGCCCCTGTTATAGTTATTGGATTTAAAGAAAGGTTATAACTTATACTTTTCATGTAAACATCATTCATTTTAACTCCGGTACTTTTGGTGCCATTTTTGTCTGTATAGCCGGCTGGGATGTAAGCCTTACAACTAAGATAGATGTTTCCATAATTATAAACAGCACCTGCATTATATTTAGATGTATTATTTTCTATTACTCCATAAGCAAAATAAAAGGATCCATCATTATATACACCTCCACCATAGCCTCCATAACAGTTGAATATTTTACAAGTCGAAGTTGCATCCTTCTCTGTTGCTGTTTTATAACCTAAATAAAAACTACCTTGATTATAAACACCACCACCACCATTTACTGCAAAATTAGAAAAGTCCGGCTTCCAGGTAGAATCAGAAGCCACATCATGCCCAATTAATGTGTCCCCGTACACAAATAAGTTTCCTGCGTTATAAATTCCACCACCCATTCCTCCTCTATTCTGAAATGCATCATTTTTCATTATTTGACCAGAAGAAATAAAAGCTCTTCCTGAAGTGTAAATTCCACCGCCATTAAGATAAGCCATGTTTGCACTTATATAACCACCACTCATTTTAACAACAGAATTATCAACTGCATAAACTCCGCCACCATGATTGCTGGCATAGTTATAGTAAACTCCACCATTAAAATCATTATCTATGTCTTCGTCAGCTGTATAGCCAATGTAAACGCTGCCGCCACTTGAGTAAATTCCACCACCATTACCGTTTGTAACAGAATTTGAATTATCATTAACTGTTGCTGTTGTAGTAGCAGTGGAATCTCCAATTACAGCGGAGCCGCAAAGATATAAGCTTCCAAGCGTATAAACTCCGCCTCCGTTTGAAGTGGCAGCATTTCTGCCTATGGTACCACCACTCATCTTAACAACAGAATGAGTATCTGCATAAACTCCGCCACCATTGCTGCTGGCAAAGTTATAGTAAACTCCACCTTCAAAATTTCCATCTTCATTTCCGTCAGCTGTATAGCCAATGTAAAGGCTGCCACCACTAACGTAAATACCAGCACCCAGGTTTGCAGAATTGGAACACACATCACTACTGGTTGCTGTTGAAGTTGCACTCGAATCTCCAATTACCGCTGTCCCTTTCATGTAAAAGCTTGCATTTGAACTTGTCCCAGCAACCACAGCTACTCCGCCTCCGTTTGAAGTGGCTGTATTTCCGCTTATTCTTCCGCCATTCATTGTAATATTGCCGTTATGGTAGATTCCACCGCCATTTGCAGCCTGGTTGCCGCTTATTATGCAGTTTGTCAATGTAATGGTGGCTTTACTGCTGTAAATTCCTCCGCCAGTTCCATCACTTGCAGAATTGTTATGCCCGCAAATCTTTATGTTTTCCAGATTTATTTTTGTATCAGTACTAGACTTCCCTGAAATATTAAGCAGGGCGCCCTCATAAGAGTCTTTGGTAGATGTAGCTGTATCTGAATACCCATTCAACACCGCCTGGCTGCTGGTAAGAGATTTTATGGTCAGATTTAGTGCCTTGGAAGTTTCAGTAATATTTATTTTTGACGAAGAAACAGAAGTATCCGTTCCATCCAGATAAATCATATACTCAGAAGTACCGTCATTTGCTGCAAGAATACGGTTTACAGCTTCCCCCACAGTGGCCAGAGGAGCACCTATACCGCCGGTGTTGGTATCACTGGCATTGGTGTAAGATGTGAGTGAATTACCATAAAAATAGGAATCTGAACCGCAGACAAAATAAGTCTTAAAAAGTGAATCAGAAGAAATGCTTAACTCATCTACAATTCCATTCCCTGTATACCAGGTATTAGTCTCACAGCCCGGCCAGACTTCCACAGTTTCTGTCCGGTAGTAAATAAGATTGCCGCCATTAGAATTATAACAACTCATAGTAAGAGTATAGGTGCCCGCTGAAAATTGTTTAGAATCTGTTCCGCCATCATCCTTTGGATTTATTGTAAGAATGCTGTCGCTAACTGTAGAGCTTCCGCTGGTAGAGGAACCTTCAGTCCCCATTTTAACTGTATAAGTAACATACTCTATATTTGTTCCACTTACATTAACCTTTAAGTTTATAGTTCCGTAACCTGCTGTTTCAGATTCTCCTGTGCATATTGCAAACTTTCCGCTTGTTGTATAAGCAAGGCTTGCTCCGTCAATGCTTATTGTACTTTTTAGATATAGAGAGGCTGTAACAGCAGTATGAGTATTTTGTGAAGATGGAAATCCATACACATACAAATCCATATTGCCTTTTGTATCTAATTCTGATTTATTCATTGGGTAGTAAAGACTGCCTGAAGTAGAATTGTATGTTACCTTTTGCAATTTGGTAGATTCATCTGGCACAGTTCCACTTGTAACTAGTACGCCATAGTAAGACCAACCTCCATCTATTACCGGGCTGGCGTTGCGGCTTGAACTTTCCCCACCGCCAATTTTATTTCCGTTGGGGTCAGTGGCCGTAAGGTAGATTCCTGGAGCAGAAACTTCTTTGCTGGAGCCGTTGTTTTTTTTGGAAGAATCCTCTTCTATGGAAAGATCTGAACATGCTGAAAAAAGGCTTAGAACTGCGACAAAAGCAAAAAATCTGTAAAATCCTTTCATATTATTCTCCTTAGAAAATCCTCTTTACTGAACTTGCACAAAATTATTCACTTGTAATTGTAATTGGAAGCTCTCCTGTATAAGTATTACTTCCAATAACAGCTTCTATCTTTACGCTATAAGAACCAGCTGGCATAGTGTCTGGCAGGGTAAGACTTGGTGTTGTTCCGTTTGTATTTGTAACAGCGCTAACTCCAGGATAAGCTATTCCATTTGAATACAAAGTAATTGTTGCAGAAGTCATTGAAGCAAGAGCTGTTGTAGAAGATGCAACCACTGTGTCGCTGCTGTCTTTAATTGACCAGCTTACACTTGCACTTCCGTCAGAAACTTGACTTTTTGTAAAGCTGCTGCTTGTATCCAGGGCCATTGTGTAAGAACCGTCGCTGGTAGTAACTGAAAGTCCAGGCTTACTCAAAAGGCCTTCATTTAGAGTAGAATTTGGTGCCAGTACCCAGGAGGTAGTTTCATCGTTAACAACCTGGTCTGTTATGGTGAATTTGTTACAGATTGTGCCGGTAATGTAAGTGCCGTCGTCCATAGCCTGAATAATTGTGCTGCCCTCTATGTATTCTCCAAGAGTAAGTGTAGCTGGACCTGTAAAGTTCTCTGAGACTCTTAAAGTAGTATCAAGTCCTGTACTACTTGTACTTGAACAAATATAAATATCATTACCATCTGCAAAAGACGTGCTTCCTTCAAGATAAATATTTGCCGACGACTCATAAATAGAGTTACCGCAAATTGTTGAACTTGTATTGCTTGTAGTAAATCCGCTGTTATCAAAGCTTGTGTCGGTTATACGTGCAACTTCAATATTGCTTAAATACAAATCCCCACCAAAAAGGTTTACACTGGAAGTTCCATTGTATTCAACAGAGTTACCGCTTATTGTGCAGGACTCTAATTTAAAGAACATAGCATTATCAATATACAATGCTCCGCCATTTACTCCATACTGGCTTGCAGAATTATTAATTTTATTACCGCTGATTGTTACGCCTGTAAAGATTACGCTTGTAATTGGAGAAGATGAAGTTCCGGACGCGGCAAACAATCCGCCTTTTAATTCACTTCCTGCTGTAACCAAAGGAATTATTGTGTTGTTGCTTATTGAACCGCCCTTCATGGTAAAGCTGCCGGATGTTGTAATAAGGCTTGCGTCATTAGTGTTGTTGGTAACTGTTAAATTTTCAAAAGTTGCTGTTTTGCTAAGATCAATAAGATTACCATCATTTTGTTCAAAAGAGACATTCGTAAAATTACAGCTATCTGAATTACTGCCAAATAAAACAAGAGTTATATCGGCAAAGTTTTCTGTAAATGTGGTATTATTTATAGTTATATCTGTGTAGCTGTCAGAATCAAAATATAAAGCATAACAAGTAAAGTTCTTGCTGAAATCACAATTAATTACTTCTATGCTGCCATTTCCACAACTTTGCAATAAGAACAAATTATTAAAATAATTGTCCTCACTGATTCCATTGTTCAGAAATTTTGTACCTGAAAGCTGGACATTCGGACTACTACCACCTGGAATCTCAAACTCAAAGATATCACTGGAAGAATCCTTAGGTGTATTATCTTTTATAGTTGAATCTGTTATTGTTATTGTAGAAGCTGTAAAGTAAACAACATCATCATCATCATCTGTAAGGGTAGTATCAGAAATTTCAGTATTATCCATTACAAAACTGTTGCCATCATCTTCATACCCATCATAGAAGGCATAAGACTGACAGCCGCTTATCGTGGAATCTTTTAATGTTACATCCTTTGACTGACAGTTAATTCCCATTATCTTTGAGCCGTTACCAGAAATTTCCACATCGTCAAAATTCAAAGTAGAAGCATCTACATCATATTGTATAACTGGAATGTTAATTATTGTTGAATCATTGCCGGTAATCTTACAGCTACTTGCAGTAAATTCTGTTGCATTATTTACTTCTATAAGATAATCACCATTACCAATTGTATTGTTTGTAAAATTACAGTTGGTCAAAGTCAGTGTTGTTGAACTTGTACAAAGAAGCTCTGTATCAGAAGTTGAACCAGATATATTACAATTCGTCATAGATAAAATAGTTTTTGAATCTATATTTAGCACTTCGCCTTCAGAAGTAGAATCTGTAATATTACAGTCTGTCATAGTCACTGTAGCATCTGAACCATCAGTGCTGGCACTAAGAACCAATCCGTTTGATGAAGTACATCCTGTAATATCAAAATTTTCAAATACTAGATTGCCTGTTACACCACTAAAATTAACGATGTTGTTTTCAATATTTGCATTCTTTATGGTAAGGTTCTTTACTGTTAGGTCATTGGCTCCACAACATCCAAAGATATAATCTGAATCTGGAACTGAAATGCCATTTGCATCAAGGGTCCTCATTACATCGTTGCGAGAAGTATCTGATCCCATAATTGTTACATTAACACCACTAAAATCAATGTTTTTTTCATTATTATACAAATCAGTAAGTACATAAACATAATTATCCGCAGTGGCCAAATCAAACATATCTACCGCTGCACTAATCGTTTCTACCGGATGAGCCAGGGTTCCGTCGTTTGCGTTGCTTCCCCCGGATTCTTCATTTGCAACATAAACCCTGGTTCTTACAACGTGGCACTTCCATGTTAGCACACTACTGTCTGCATACAAAGGTTTTCTTACAAAGGCCCTGACATAACAAGTACCTGAAGGCACAGTAATGCTTCCTTCAAGTCCCTTAATACTGCCGCTGGAATAAAGACTGGTAAAGCCTGAGTCAGTGTAAATTTCATAAACAATACTTGCATCAGATGAGTCATAGTCGCAGGCTTCTACAGTCTGTTCACTTCCACTGCTGTCTGTATAAGTAATAGCTGCAGTTTTTGCCTCTGCCGTAAAACGCAAAGTTCCGCTGCCATCATCATTCTGACATACAGAATTTTCTGTACTGCCTCCGGAAACAAAAGCTTCAGTACCTTCATTGTCATAAAGACTTGCTGCAGAAAGTTTATATCCCTGAGCTGACACTGCAAGAGAAGAAGAAAGCCCTGAATTATCAAAAACTTCTATAGTATAGATTCTTTCATTTTCATCAGCTTCATCACCTGTAAAAAAGTAAACCGGCTGACCACCTGAACTTTCAAAAGTAAGGCCGGTATTTGTATTTGCAGCCAGACTTATATCAGAAGGCTTTGTAGACTCTGAATATATTTCTGACTGGTCATCAGAAAAAGAAGCTGTACCATCAGTATTTACAATTTCATATTCTTTTCCATCAATTAAAATTTTAGACAAATCATTATGCAGTCCCGACATAGAAGAAACAGAAGGAAGGTCAAAACATACTACCCATTTTGAAGGGGTCTCCTGAGTCTGAACAACAACTGCGGCAGAAGGAACAGGTGGTTTTGAATTACAGTAGAGAGGCATTGTGTAATCCTTAAACTGTCGGCCGGACTTAACCTCTGTAAGTGAAATTACATGACTGATATCCTTTGAATACTGGTCAGCTTCCATTAAAAAAGAAGAAGGAAGCTTTACATAAATAAAATCTGTATCCTTCTGTTCAATCTCTACAGAAGAAAGTTTACTTGCAATACTTCCACTCTCCGTATCCAGGTTAGGAAATTCCCTGGAAACATTCAGGTCATACCCCTGAGGATTTCTTAAGTAAAAAGTTATTCCGCAGTCAGCATCAGATGCAATACAGAGATTTCCGGAAGCATCTTTGTAAGAATCAACATCAAGTTCAAAAGCCTCAATAGCAGCAGTATTGGTATACTCCTGAAAAAATTCTTCTGCTGAATTATTCCAGCCTGGTTTTGTAAGGGTATTAAAATCACAGGATAAAAATAAAAAAATTACTGCAGCAAAAAATAAAAAACTTCTTTTCAATTTTCCACCTCCTAAAACTGCCATCCCAGACCAAGAGAAGGCATAACCATTCCCAGTAAGTTTCCATCATTAACTGTAAGAACATAATCACCTGCAGCTTCTATATAAAGTCGCTTGTTAATATAAAACTGTACTGCAAGGCCAGCATCAAAAGACGGACTTATTGTATTTAATTGCTCCGAATCAATATTGTTTGCAAAATGAAAAACAATGTTATTAAAATAAGAAATACCTGCACCACCGTGAACTTCCCAGTAAAGCTTTCTTTTAAAAGTTGGAAACTGGTAAACAAAAAGAAGATGAGCTGTTGCAAAATTACCATCAATGCTGTAAGTATCAAAATCTGCATTAAGGCGGCTGTAAGTTCCTTTTAAACCAAGTCCAAAATATCCCATACTTCTCTTATAAGGAATAAATGTAATTCTTCCCTGGGCACTAAAAGGAAACATATTTGTATCCATGTACTTTCCAAAAATATTATCCTGCACCATAACCGGAAGAACATAACCGGCTTCTATATCAAGGTCCATCCACTTTTTAAACTTAACCGTAAACTTTGTATCGTTATTCTCTTCTGAATGAAGACCTGAAGCATCCTGAGCAACAAAATGATATTCACCAACATCAAGACTTCTCATGCTGAATTGAAACTTTACCTTACGGTTATCAGAGTCATGAAAAAGTATAGACTGAGGCTTTAAGATTCGCTTTTCACTCTTAAGAAAATAATCAGTAAATACAAGTTCCTCATGTTCAGGGTCTGTTTCAAAAAGATTACGTCCTTCTATTTCTATAATTCCGTCGTTATCAAAATCATCAAGATAAACTGTAGACCTCATATAGAGAGGATAAGAAACATTTTTTACTTCCGGCTTATATGCCTGACGGATTACAAAAACATCTTCCGTATTAAGACCTTCTTCAAGTCCACCAAGAATATTGTAAACATTAATCTTTGAACGATAACGTCCAGGTGGAAGTACTGGTTCTATATAAATAAGACAGCTTTCGTTTTCTTCTTCTGTTGTCTCATGAAAAAAGACCTGTTCACTTTTTCCGGTCTCATCATCTATTCTGTAAATAATGATTTCGTATTTTAAAACATCACCTGCATTTTCCCAGGCAAAAGGCTGACGGATTATATTGGCAGAAGCATTTTCATCTCTGGCAGAAATATTTTTTTCTACAGAAGAATCCGGCATATTATTTTCCTGAGCATATAATCCTAAAGGTTTATAATGCAATGAGAAAATTCCACACAAAATAAAGACAGGTAAGATTTTTTTATTCAGCATACAAATCCCCCTGCTTTTTACGTTTACCACCATTCTTGTTTAAAGAGTAATTAATTGTAAACTTACCTTTTCCAGGAATACCATCTATAAGAATTCTTTTCTTTTCTTCATCAAGAAGCACAGCCTTAACGCTCCAGGTAAAATCTCCCTTTGCAAAATCAGAAAGATTGTCAAGTTTGTATTCTGTTGTTTTATTACCTGTAAGGAACTGAGTAAATAAAAGCTTATTTTTCTTACCAAAAATTTCAAGAACATAACTGTCGGCATGTGCAACTTCCTTCCACTTAAATACAATGTAAGGAGTTTTTCTCAAGTAAGAAGAATCAAAATAATCTCCCCCTGCAGTCTTTACGTTTTCCGGAGCTGCAAATGGAGGAATCTCTTCTACAGTAAATGAATATCTTACATCAGAAGTAATATCCAGATCATCCAGTGTATAGGCATTAACATACCATTCATATTCACCGGCACTTAAAGCAGGAAGCTGCTGCTGGTAACCATCCTGAATATAAATCCTTTCTCCCACATCCAGTCCGGATTTTTTTACAAGAACAATATTTGCCTTAGAGTATCTTTCGTAAGAAGACCACTTTAACAAAGGAGGATTATCAATTGCATCCCAGCCTCCAAAAGACTGTCCGTTTGACGGAGACAAAAGTTTTGCCGGTCTGATTTTTCTAAGTACAAAGTTAGATTCAGAAAGCATGGAACTTCTACGGGAAGCTTTATCAGATTCATAAGCATAAGCCTGAAGTTCCCAGCGGTATGTACCTTCTTCAAATTTATCTACTTCTACTTCTATATGATTATCACTTATAAAGTTCTGGTCATACAAAACCTTATCACTGCCAGCCTTGTAAATTTTAATTCTGTAGTAATCAGCTTCTTTATTTTCTTCCCAGCTGAAGGTACAAGGTTCACTTGGACGTACAACAGCACGCCTTACAACAGTAGGAGCAATAATTTTTCCGGCAGAAAGTTCAGGAACAACAGTAAGTTTTTTTGCAGCTGTACCACGGATAAAATTCTGGTCCTTAGTTGTAATACGCCAGTAGTATTCCCCGTTTTCAAGATTTGCACCGGAATAAGAAGTTCCGCTTGTTTCTGAATCAAAAACAATATTTGTAAAATCCCTGTCACTTGCAATCTGAATATACTGCATAAGATTAAGATTTGTTTTCCATGTAAATCTTGTATCAGACACAAGAGGTTTCCACAAAACATAATTGTCCGGAGGAAAAACCGTTCTCTGTTCAATTTCGCCATTAAGGGCATAGAAGGATCTTATAGAAGAAAGCTCAGATTTATTTCCTTCGCTGTCTGTCTGACTTACACCCCAGTAATATTCACCATCTGAGAGTTTTTTAATTTCTGAAGAAGTTAAAGTTATGTAGTTATCCCTTGTCTCTCTTGAAATTACAGGAGAAGAAAGATTTTTCTGTCTTGAAACATTTATACTGTAAGTAACACTTTCATTTTCCATCTGCCATGAAAGTATTGTCTTATCCTTAGTCTTATCAACAAATTCCTTATCTCCAGGGCTTACAAGAACAGGAGCCTTAAGTTCATCCCTCTGCTCAATTGTAAAGCGTCCCATGTCAGAAGGATTCTGCAAGCCTGCATGATTAACTACGTAGTAAGGAGTAACCTGATAATAATAGGTACCTGCTCCAAGAGTAGAAATAATTATTGAAGGGCTTGAAGACCTCTGGGCAACAAGAGGAGAAGACATATCACTGTTTCTGGAAACAATAAAATTATATGCAGTAGCAGCTTCACTTGAATCCCAGATAAAACGAATAGAAGGATTCTGCTTTCTGTAAGTATAGTTGTAATCATTAACAGGAATTACCAGCTCAGGCTTTAAAGACTGAATTACCTGAAACTTTCCGGAACAGGTTTCTATTTCCTTGTGATGTTTTTCTTCACTCCCTGTACCAGAGAGCTGCCAGTAATAAGTTCCCTTAGAAAGTTCCACACTTGTTTTATTAATGTCAGCAGCCTTTACAGTCTTTACTATATTTTTAAATCTCTTATCAGTAGAAATTTTTAATTCAAGATCAGAAATTACTTCACTGCTTTGCCATTCAAAATCAACAGTGTACTGTTCCTCAGAAAAATACAAAAACTTCTGATTCTGTACAGGCGACACAACAGAAAAAAGCGGTGCAGATGCAACGCCATCGATTACAGTTACAGCCTTACCTTCCGTTAAAGTTTCTCCGGAATTTAAAACCGCATCACCCCTCTGCACGGAAAGATTTACAGTTGAATCCTCTACCCTCTCCGCAGAAAGTCTTGTACCAGCCTTTACAGAAACCTGCACATTTGAACTGGAAAAAGAAAAACCTTTTCCACCTTCCACCGATTCAATGTTTGCAGTACCGGAAGTAAGTTCTGCTCCATGCATTCCGTCATCATGAAGAAAAACCTGAGCCATTGTATTTTCTGCCAGGTCAAGAGTTGTACCGTCATCAAACCAGACAGTTGCTTCCGAAAATTCTGCAGTGTGAATTGTGTCACCGTTATAAACCGGAGAGTTCTGTCTGAGTCTGTCCCATATAACACGGTCAAGAAATTTTCTTTCTGCAGTTTTATATTTAAAAGTAATGGTAGCAATAGGATCTTCATCCAGCTTCATTAATGCCCTGAAAAAACTATTATGAAAAAGATAATAGCAGAGCATTGCACAGGTGAGACAAATAAAAACTGATATCCAGAAAGGAATGGCTAAATCATTTTTTAACCTGAATCTTATTTTCTTCTTCATTTAAGTTCACCGATTCAAATTCTGGAATTGGAATACCAAGGAGATTTCTCATTTCATTTAATGTCTTTGGTCCAAACTTACCAACTGCGCGGGCACAATCACTATCAAGCTTAAAGTCTTTATCTGCAGTCTTAAAAAATTCTTCTATATCAAACTGCGGCATATTTACTACACCGTAAAAATGCTGGGCACCCTTACCCTTAACTTCAAATTCAACAGGAATCATTTCTACAACGATTTCGTTTACCCTGTTTTCTTCTGCAAGAGTAAAATTATTTTCTTCACACTTTATGTAATCTTTTTTAAGAAGGTTGTATGTATCCTGAGTAATAAGAATGTCAGTACCACATGGCTTGTTGGAACTTTCTGTACGGCTGGCAAAGTTTACACTGTCTCCGATAGCAGTATATTCCATCTTGTCTTCGCTTCCCATAATACCGCAGGTTGCACGACCAGTATTTATACCGCATCCGATTCTGATATGAGGCTTGTATTTTGCCTTAGCTTCATGTTCGTGGGCCTTAGTAAATGCTTCTGCATCCTTGTTGTACTGCATAAGGGCATAGCGCATTGCAATAGTTCCCCTGATTGCACTGATTGCATCCTGCTGAATGTGTTTATGATGAAGGGCTTCCTTTTCTTTTTTAGACGGATCTGAATCAGGAAGATTTTCAAAGCTTAAGTCTTCATCCCTAAGGATTCCCCAGACAGCCATGATTGCGTCTCCTTCAAACTTATCGATTGTTCCACCAGAAATAGTTACACAGTTAACCATGCGGCTCATATAGTCATTTAAGAAGCCGATGATTTCTCTAGGACTTTCTTCTCCAAAGCGGTTTTTAAAACCATCAGAAATTGCAGTAAAACCACGGATATCACTAAAGAAAATACTTACATCCTTAAGGTGAGGTTCAAAATCAATTTCCTTACGGGCAATGGCTTTTGCAACACCACGGTTAGTAAACCTTGCAAATGTATTAAGGAATTCCTGTTCATCCTGAGTTGATTTATTAAGAAGACCAATTTCATCACGACGCTTTGTATTTAAAAGAGAAATCAGGGGAGTATTAAAATTACCCTTCTGAATTTCTTCCGCAGAAGCAGTAAGATGACGCAGTGGTCTTGAAATTGCATAGCGTGAAAAAGTAAGGATAAAAATTATGGAGATAAAAAGAACAACGCCCATAAGATAAAGATTATTTTTTCTTGTTGTCCTTACTCCCTCAAGAACAGTATCAAGAGGAACGGAAGTTAAAACAGAAATATCTGCAATACTTGTTTTCTGATAGGCACCGATGTAGCGGATATTTTTACCCTTAGAGTTGCTGCCATTATATTCAATCTGACGGCTTTCTTCGCTGTTCTGATTTTTTTCCCTCATAAGTTTAACAAGGGGATGATTCTTCATACTCTGTCCCGAAAGCACACGATCATTTTCCGGATGACAGAGAAGTTCGTCACTGTCATTAATAAGGAAGGTTTCGTTAATTGAACCGGTACCCAGTATAGAAGAAATCTCTTCCAGACTAAAAAGAATCATACAGCACTGCTCAAGACCATTTTCCCTGTAAGGAATCAAAAGCCCCAGCATGGCACTCTTATAAAAAGGCGAAACATTAAGGACTATAGTCTCACCCCTGCAGGCCCGGTGAAGATCTTTTTCAAGCTGAATAAAAAGACCTTCCGTTACATCAGAATCAATTTCGTTGGAAGTATAAAACCTGTTATTTTTTAAGTCTGTATGAAGAAGAAGGCTGCCCCCGTTGCCAAAATCAGTAAGGACTGCAATTTCTGCAATTCCCTGATTTCTTTCAAAGAAAAAAGCCTCAGCCTGTTTTGACAGGGCAGAAGTTTTTCCTCCGCTTGCAGCATTTATAAGGTCAAGAAGCTGAAGTACATTAGCCCTTAAATCTGTAAGTTCATTTTGTACGGTAGAAGCAGAACGGGTATTAATAGTAAGATTATTTTCTTCTGCAGTAATACGTACATCTTTAGAGACAAAATAACTGTTAAGGTAAGTTACAGTACCAAGAGATGCCAGTACTATAAAACCAATTATAATTGCAAGCTTTACCCCAAGAGGGAAATTTTTTTCTTTTTTATTGGACTTCATTTAAATATACTCCAGTAATACCAGGGCACCCTTCCCCAGAAAAAATTCTTCTATCCCAGCTACTAAGTATACATCAGCTAACTTAAGTCCGCACTATCCAAAAGGATAGTTTAAGCCAAATTTAATAAAAAAATTGTAAATTTGTTAAATTTTTTACCCCTTTTTCTAAATAATACCCGATATTCTGGCCTTCCAAACCGCCTGATGGGCAGAAGAAACACCCAGCTTTCCATAGATTTTCTTTATATGATACTTAACGGTATTTACGCTGATAAAAAAGTATTCACCAATATCTTCTTTAGTTTTACCCTGCTCCAGCAGTTTTAGCACATCTATTTCCATAGGAGAAAACACCTTATTATTTTCGTACTGAACTTTAAGGTACAAAGGATGCTTAATAGCCATCTCCCTTGTAATTTTAATAAGATCCATTAAAAAATGACTGCTTCCCTTAAGGTTAACGTATTCAATCAGCAGGTGAATTACAGCTTCTCCTTCATCAGCGATAAGGCGGTAATACTTACGGCGCTTTACAAGTTTAAGAGCCCTTCCCAAAGCTTCAAAAGCCAGATCTTTTTTGCCTGCATTATAAAAACTCACCGCAAGAAGAATATCGATTTCGCAAAGGTCCATATGCCTCTTTCCCAGAATCAACAGAGGCCTGAGTTTTTCTGTAAGGGCAACTACAGCTGCATATTTTTCGGTAATAATATAGCAGCGTATTTTTATCATGTAGCGGTACAAGTCCAGCATGTTAAAGTCAGAAAATTCATCAGGGGCATTATTTTTAAACCATTCATTCACCAAAGAATAATTACCCTCATAAAAGGCACATTTTACTTCTGCAGCATCAATATTGTAAGAAAACTCTGCTTTTCCTGCCTCTTTTACCAGTTTTCTTATATCCTGAATATAACTTTCCGCATTTACAGTCCTTCCCTGAGTCAAAAGAATTCTGGACTGAAGTGAAAGTGCTGCAAACAAAAGCCTTCTCTCACTTTTTGCATCAAATTCCTTAATTACGTGACTGACCAGCACTTCCGATTCAAGCAGATTGTTAATCTGATAATAATATTCTGCCAGGCAAAGTTTATAGATAAAAGGTGCACATTCTTTACCATATAGATGAGACACATACTCTATAATCAGATCCTTTCTTTTTTCCAGAAAAGGCCCAAGTCTTGTAAAGTCATTAAAACCGTTAAGCAAAGTCGGCCTGGCTGCCGTAAGAACAACTGAACTGATTGAAATCCCCAGCCTTCTAAAAAGATCAAGTGTTTCTATAAATTCCTTCCAGGTTACTTCCGGGTGAACCAGAACAAGGCCCTTTTTAAGAAAGAAATTTCTGCCGGGGGTAGATTCTTCCGGAATAAGATCAATAATATCCCAGGCTTCCTTTAACTTTCCTTCCATTATATAGTTCAAAAAGACCCCTGCCACACAAAGGGGATTTTCCTTTAACTGCTCAACAGACAGGGCAAAATAGGATTCCCTGTCATTTCTGGCATCAACGAGAAAATATGAATATGAAAAATTCAGCATCTTTTTGGAAAGTTCACCAGGACTTATAAGCATAGCTTTATTTTACAGCAGAAAAGATAAATAAACTAGAAAATCTTCTATATAAATAGGTTTAATTAAAAGTCTAAATGAAGGTAAAAGTAAAGGATAAAACCATGGTATAAAGCTGAATAAAAAAGCCTTAAGAAACTGCCGTCGTGCCGTCATATAAAAAAGCAGCCCGCCTAAAACAGACACCCCGGGCCTTAAATAAAAAAAAATTACGAAAAACCACAAAAGTCCCTTGACACAATAAATGTATATGGTTAATATATCAACACTTTTGGGGTGTTAGCGAAGTTGGTTATCGCGCTGGCCTGTCACGCCGGAGATCACGAGTTCGAGCCTCGTACATCCCGAATAACCTGTATCACTTAGATGCAGGTTTTTTTATTTTAAATCCCTGGTCCCTTTTTTACCCCGCAGTAAAACGCAGAGTATTCTTTAATTCGTCAACATAAGGGACAGTTTACCATTGACTAAAGCCCTGTTTTTCAATATCATTCCCATTCACACTGTATGGTGTGCTAACTATATCTTAGGTCTTGACCCCGTTCGTGAGAGACCTTCGGAGGATTAAAGTGGTAAAAATCAGACTCAAGAAGTTCGGTACAAAAAAGCGCCCGGACTATCGTATTGTAGTTCAGGATTCACGCAAACCACGTGATGGAGTTACAATCGAAGAAATCGGTCAGTATCACCCGATCGCTGTAGAAGCTAATCAGGTATGCTTTGATGAAGAACGTGCAAAGTACTGGCTCAGCGTAGGTGCACAGCCTACTGACATGGTGAAAAAGCTTTTCAACATTAAGGGCTTGTCCGCTGCTGGAAAATCTCTTGCCAAATAATTTACAGAGGAACTAAACAATGGAAAAAGACCTGATTGAATACATTGCAAAATCATTGGTCGATGATCCAAATGCAGTCTCTGTAACAGAAACCGAGGGTGACCGCGGAAGAGTTCTTCAGCTCAGCGTTGCTCAGGGTGACATTGGCAAAGTTATTGGAAAGTACGGTCGTATTGCAAAAGCTCTTCGTACAGTTTTAAGTGCAACATCCAGCAAAGATGGTACTCGTTACACTCTTGAAATCCTGGACTAATGGCAGCTTAGAATGGTAGAGCAGTTTGTTGTAGGTATTGTCCGGGGTTCACACGGAATTACGGGCGAGTTCAAAGTAGAAAGCACTTCCGGCGAGTATGAGCATTTTGCAAATATGGAAGAAGTGACTTTAGTGAACGGCGAAGAAAAAAAGACTTTCAAGGTTGAAGAAACTAAGGAAGGAGCAGCTGTTCTGTATATGAAGTTAGCGGGAATAAATTCACCTGAAGAAGCTGCAAAATACAACAGGTGGGAGATCGTAGTTCCACGCAAATACGCACATCCTCTGCAGAAGGGTGAGTGGTATATTGAAGACCTTAAGGGTTGTTCAATAGTTTATAAGGAAACGGCGGAAGACGCACCGGCAGCAGAACATGTTGTTGGCACAGTCACAAACGTATTGGAAGGCGGATCAGGCTATCTCGTTGAGATTTTGCTGTCCGAGAGTTGTTCATTACTGGCAGACAGCGTCAAACTGAACAAAAAAGGAAATCCAAAGACGGTATATGTTCCGTTTAAGGATGAGTTTATTGGCGAAGTTGATGTTGAAGCTCAGAAAATGCAGCTGATGCACCTCTGGATTCTGGAGTAACTCCTGTGAAATTTACAGTGCTGACCTTATTCCCTGAGATTCCTGAAGCTTTTTTCAAAACTTCAATCATGGCAAAAGCTGTGGAAAAGGGAATTATTGCTTACGATTTAGTGAATATCAGGGATTTTGCCCTGGATAAACACAAAACTTGTGACGACGGGACCTATGGCGGAGGAGCAGGACAACTTTTGATGCCCCAACCTCTTGGACGGGCTTTGGACAGTGTTCAGGCTTACAAAAAACAGCAGCACGTTATTTACGTGACGCCAAGTGGTAAGCAGTTCACTCAAAAAAAGGCAGTCGAACTTAGCCGTAAAGAAAATCTGGTTTTTATCTGCGGAAGATACGAAGGTATAGACCAGCGTATCATTGACACTTATGTTGATGAAGAGCTTTCCATTGGAGATTATGTAATGTCCAGCGGAGAACTTGCTGCAACAGTTATGGTAGATGCAATCTATCGTCTTGTTGACGGTGTAATCACAGAAGAATCACTGAACGAAGAAAGTTTTAACGGCAACCTTTTGGAATATCCCCAGTACACGAGACCGGAAGTGTACAAGGGCCTGGAAGTTCCTTCTGTTTTAAGAAGCGGCAACCATGAAGAAATCCGAAAGTGGCGTCTTAGAAAGAGCCTGGAAAAAACTTTAAGAAACAGACCTGATTTAATTCAGACTGCAAGGTTAACGGGTACTCTTACTGAAGAAGCAGAAAAAATGATTGAAGAACTTACGGGCTATGTAACCTATAAAAATGACCGTAAGAAAAACAGACTGCTGCGAAGATTACAGCGTGGCAATCAGGAGAAATAGCATGGACATTATTAAGACCATTGAAGCAAAACAGACAAAGCAGAATGCAGAAAGCTTCAAAGTTGGCGATACTGTAAAAGTACACTTTGAAATTATCGAAGGTAAGACAAAGCGTATTCAGATTTTTGAAGGTCTTGTACTCTGCATAAAAAACAAGGGTATTGGTAAGACTTTCACAGTACGTAAGGAAAGCTACGGTGTAGGTGTTGAACGTGTATTCCCACTTCACAGCCCACGTATCGTAAAAGTTGAACTTGTACGTCCTGGTAAAGTACGCCGCTCAAAGATCTACTACGTACGTGATAAGATCGGTAAGGCTGCTAAGATTAAGGAACTTCTTGGTGCAAAAGCTAATGCTGAATTTGCAGCTAACAAGGCTGCTTATGCTGCTGCTGAAGCTGAAGAAAAGGCTATCAAAGAAGCTGCTAAAGAAGCAAACGCAAAATAATTTTTGCGCCTGAGATAAAGTCTTGAATTACATTTCTATTCAGACACAGAACCTTGCCCTTGTGAACAATTCCAGAACGGAAGTTCATGAGGGCAGTTCTGTTTATGTACGGGTACTATCAGAAGATTCTCCCCAGAATTACACTGTTTACTTTGCCGGTAACAGGGTAAAGGTAAAAAGTCCCCTGCCCTTAAAAGCAGGACAGGCTTTTGCAGCAACAATAAAAACTTCCCCGGATGGAAAGATTCTTCTTGTTCCGTCTGCCCCTTCCCTTTCTTCAAAAGAAAACTCAAGAATACAAAACTTTCTCTTATCCCAGGGCATTCAGCCTGACGCCGTTACAGAAAGACTTCTTGCCATGATGCAGAACCTGGGAGTAAAAATAAATACCAGAATCATTTCCAGAGCCGCCCTTCTTGCCTCAAAATTCCCCGGAAAAGAAAAGAAAGCTGCAGATCTTGCCCTTCTTCTGGAAGAAAAAGGAATAGAAGCTACAGAAAGTCTTGTAGCACAGCTCCTTATGGAAATAGATTCTTCATATTCAGGGGATTCAGAAAAAAAAGAGGAAGAACCCCGGGACCAGAATAAAGACACAGCAGACCAGAGGATTACCGGGCTTTATCAGGACCCCCTGCCAGAAAAATCAGGCCTTCTTGCATTTTTTAACCATATGCAGGTAGACGGTCCCTTGCAGTGGCTTATCCTCCCTTACGAATACAGCCTTAAGGATAAAAAAGCCAGGGGCAGCATACGCATTCAGTACAACAGGGAACTTAAGACTACAGAAAAGGTCTGTATTGACCTGCGCTTTAATAATGACAAATTGAATAAAAAAGTTGTGACAAATTACTTTTTTGTGTTATACTATAGTATAAGCAAGGTTAGGGAAATGCGGTTCTGTACATTACCGCCACTTTTGACCTCACGTATTCCTTTTGAGGAAAAGCGGCTTGGAGAATTTCTTCGTTCCGGCATGAACGACGATTCTGTGGCAGCAATCTATTCCACCTCTGCTTTTACAGAAGGATTTTTTCTTAATGATGAAATCCCCCTTTCTTTTGATGATTCAGTCTAATGAAAAATAATAATTTCAGTGCAGTTGCCCTCAAATATCCACCAGAAAAGGAAGCCCCTGTTATTCAGGCTAAGGCTAAAGGCTTTCTGGCAGAAAGGATGATTGAAATTGCAAAAGAAAATGACATACCTGTAGTAGAAGACCAGCTTACGGAAAACATTCTTTCGCTGCAGGAAATCGGAGACTGCATACCGGAAGAAACATGGCGGGCTGTTGCTGCAGTTTTTGCCATGATAAAACAAATGGAAGATTAACTTACTTTACGGAATATATATGAATAAAATCGATTCTTCAGTAATACATATTGGAACCCGCTTTAGTGCAGACGTTTACTTTGACGACGGAATCAACATGTTCCTTGGTGCAAATAAGCCTGCAAAAAACTATCACATTGCCTGCATTAAGCGCTGGGCTGTACCCTACCTCCTTACAAACGGAAAAGAACTGCCTCCTGAACCAAAGGCTCAGTCAGATAACCAGGACTCTGAACAACTTGAAGAACTGGAAGAGCTTGAGGAACTTGAAGAACTGGAGGAAGCATAAGTCACTTGCTTTCTACAAGACAAAAAGGCAATGATGCAGAAGACAGGGCATCTTCCTGGCTTAAAGAAAAGGGCTATACCATTCTCCAGCGGAATTTCCGTACCAGAGGGGGCGAAATTGACATAATCGCCCTTAAAGGTCAGCACCTTACTTTTTTTGAAGTAAAATCCCTTCCCCACGGCACTATAGAAACCCTTGCCCATGAATTAAATTCAAGAAAACAAGAAAAGATAATTAAAACTGCTAAATGTTACCTGCAAAAACATCGAGAATATAGTAACAGGTATATTCACTTTGATGTACTTGCCCTCGATCTTCCGGTTCTGGATCCGGTTTATCACATTGAGAATGCTTTTACGGAGTAACAGATGTCGAAAAAAACAGTTACAGCTTCGCCTCTTTCTGAAAAAGTACTGGAACTTCAGTCTAAAATCCAGGACAAAAACTACATCAATAATGCCATTGACAGAATAGCTGTCATTATGAGCAGGCATATTGTTGGCAGTAAGGGCAATCCCCTTAATTCAAGCGATTTACTCTTCCGCTGATTTTCAATTCTGAATATTATTGTTATAATCACAGTATGAATAAAGACAGAAAGAACAACAGGCATTTTAATAATAGAAATAACCGTCGCGATGACAGACGTAATGAGGACCGTCGTAATGATGACAGGCGCAATGATGAACGCCGCTTTGACGACAACCGCCGCCGTGACAGAAATGACCGTCACCAGCGTCATGACAACCGTCGTTTTGACCCAGTAACTATTGAACAGATACGTGCATCCGAAGAAGCAATAAAAGTTTTTAAAAGCCAGAACCAGCCTGTATGCGAAAAATGCGGCCAGGTAATTACAGACCTTTCTACAGCAATAACAAATAAAGCTACAGGAAACCCGGTTCACTTTGACTGTGTCCTTAAGGAACTGCAGGCAACAGAAACTCTGGAAGATGGAGACCGCCTTACCTACATAGGCCAGGGCCGCTTTGGTGTAGTAAACTTTCCTAACATCCACGACATGAAGCACTTTACCATTAAAAAGATTATTGAATGGGAAGACAGGGAAAAGAAGGGTGAATGGAGAAACCAGATGGCAGAGCTCTATTCTCAGGTTAAATAGCAGAAAGAACATTGACAACCCTGCCCTTTTTTTAATATAATTCTTCAACTTGCCGAGCTGGTGGAATTGGTAGACACAAGGGACTTAAAATCCCTCGGCTTGTAAAAGCTGTGCCAGTTCAAGTCTGGTGCTCGGCAGCATTAGAGATGTTCTTTTGAACATCTCTTTTTTTTATAATACAGGAACTCTTCCTGTACATAAGCTTTAAAGCGAGTTTTGCGAAGCCAAAACTCGCTTTAAGGGGATTTGGTGGAGGTATACCATGAAAAGGTTTTTTCTAGTTATTACAGCATTATTTTCAACAGCTTTTACAGCATCACTACAGGCTCAGGAACTTCCAGAGTTTACAAAAGGAGAAGCCTTCGTATTTGATTTACAGGCAATTCCAGGAAAGGCAGATGACGGAATAAAAGTTAAAAATATTTCATCATCAAAATATTTCGGCATAACTGTCTACGGCTACCAGAACGGAATCTGGAAAAATACAGCAACAGGATTTTTAAAGGAACAGGGTGACACAGACACACTCATGTGCGATTACAGTGTAAAAAAATTCCGTTATTATGCAATTACAACAAATTCACAGTCAAAACTGGTTCCTGTCATTTCAAAATCTCACAATGACCTGAACATAATGTTCTCAGACTGGAGTCCTGAACCTGATGAAATCAGCAGTGCTGCAGTATATGACTTAAAGGAAATTTCAGGCAGGTTTAAAGACAATATGAAGATTTCTTCCTCTGCCACCTTTGATTCACCTTGTACTTTCTTTATATACGGTTCATACAGTCCTGACAGCGATTTTACGCTGCTCACAGCCCTTGCCTTGAAAAACGGCAGTGATACAGATTCTTCAGATACTTACTGTACGACTGAAAAAATAAAAAAATTCCGTTACATAAAAATCATACCATCTGCTGACAGTGAATTTTCTTTCAGTTTATATAAAAAACACAACGATCTTTACATCGAAGTAAAATAAAAAACATCAGGAGCATACATCATGAAAAAAATAACAGGAATTCTTTTTGCAGCAGCATTTTCCATTTTATCCGTCAGCTGCATCAGTTTTAAAAACACAGCATACGTTGAAGGAAGCGATGACTTTACAGTAATTCCCGTAACTTCAAACAGTTTGGGAAAAATCCTTCAGTGGAACGGGTATGAACTTTCCATGTCTTCCGTAAAAAGAGATATAAGCCAGAAAACAGTTTTCGGTGTAGGAAAAAAAAGCGGAACAATTTCTCAAAAGGGAACTTTCAGCAGAGACGGTAATGAAGTATTTTCTACTTCCATCTACAGAAGAATTGACGGCTGGGTGGATGAGGATGAATTTTCAAGCACCAATTTCTTTGATGAAAACTTTACTATAGAGACCGGTAAAAACGATACAATATTCTATTTATCTGCACAGGATGACGGCATTATGATTCAGGACAGTCAGATAATTCCTGTTGTAATCACGAAAGTTAACACTTATAAGAATTCAAAGGGAAAAACATACAGCCTTATGCTGGGGGCAACCTGCGGTGCAAAAGTAAGTGTTATGGATGAACTTTATGCAGTAATTGATACTTTTGATGAATCAATCCGCCTAAATCCTTCGTTCTCCCGGGAACTTACTGATGAGCAGAAGGATATTCTCGCTTCCCTCATGCTGGAATACTACAACTATGATACGTTATTCAAACAGACTGATATTTCTTCCACAACATCATTCGGAATAAACTAAAAAGAAAGCCTGCAGCTAAATCCTGCAGGCTTTGGGGTTCATTGGATGCTGTAACTCTTCCTGTATATAAACTTGTCACTAAAAAAAATAAAGTGTATATTTATATTGATAGATAATTCAAATCAAGGAGGAAAAAGATGAAGCAGTCACCAAGACCAACCACAATGGCATTCGTATTAAAAGAATCAAAAGCTCAGGCTTTTTTCTCCGCAAACCATCCTAAAGCAAAAGATGCCATCGCACGTTTTGAAGCCCATAAGACTAAGGGTGTAAAGACGTCTAAGGACATAAAATAATAATGTCCTATAAATATGGTGAAGAAGTTTTATATAAAATCAGACTTCTAAAATTCTCTGACAAAAAAAACATTCAAGATTTTTCCTGTGGTAATGAATGTATTGATAATTACGTAAAAAATGAAATCTTTTCAGATTCTGAATTAAACACAGAAGATGGCCTTCATTTCATTGTTTATATAAAGAAAACAAAAAAAATAATCGGTTTTTTTTCTCTTGCTGCTTCAGGAATAATTCATAAAGTTGATAATTACGTTAAAATATTACCTGCTATAAAAATTGATATCTTTGCAATTGATGTAAACTTCCAGAAAATGCACTTTGATAAAGATTCAAAAGCTGAAAGTAACCCTGATAACCATTTTTATTTCAGTGATAAAATTATGGGAGAAGTAATAAAACGATGCCAGTCAATATCAGAAAAACATCTTAAAGCCAGATTTATTGTATTATATGCAGATAAAAAAGCACTAAGATTTTATAAAAGAAACAAATTTGCGAATCTGGAAAAGTTCATGGAACCAGAAAAAAATCAGGAAGTCAAAAATCTCACGCCAATGTATATGGAATTGTAAATTATTTAACCTTTATCCCTCCATAAATCCTTTTCTTGACTGATATTTTCTTACATGCAATTATAAAAGTAATTAAATTTAAGGAGATACCAATGAAAAAAATTCTTCTGACAATTTTTGTACTTATATCCTCATGTATGGCTTTTACTCAGGGTCTTCCTCAAATAGACAGGCCTGGAGCATATGTTTTTGACCTGAACACCGTTCCAGGAAAAGCAAAAGACTATATAAAAGTTAAAAACGAATCTTCTGCCTCAAATTTTTCAATAACAGTTTACGGTTATAAAGATGAAGAATGGGTTACAGCAGGAACAGGCTTCTTAAAAACAACGATCTGATTATTTCTGCCAACTAAAAAAAATACCCACTGTTAAAAGCAGTTTAGAAAGATATTCACTTCTACTTTTACAGCGGGTATTTTATTTTAAGGCACTCCTGATGCCCCGGACTTTTATCCTCTTTATATGGACTTAATTTTATACCCTGAACAAGTCAATCTGAGAACCAATCTTATCAATGGCTCCCTGTACCTGCTGATTAATTCCTGTCAGGGCTGTTCCTGTTTCATTAATCTTACGGGCACCAGCTGACATTTCATCCATACTATTCTTCATTGTAAAGGTAGATTCCTGCAAAAGTTTAATTTCATCAAGAATAACCTTACTTCCGTTAGACATTTCTTCTGATGCACCACGAACTTCCTGAGTGCTGTCATTCATAGTCTTAAGGGCTTCTGTAATCTGAATAGAACCCTGGTTCTGTTCTTCCATAGCAGCCCTGATCTGCATTACCAGCTGGTCAGTTTCGCGAATCTTTTCTGATACTACAGCAAAAGAACGGCTTGATTCATTGGAAGCTGATACAACTTCTCCAATAGAATCCTTGATGTGGGAAAGCTGGGTACCGATTGTCTTTGACTGGGCAGAAGATGTTTCTGAAAGCTTACGGATTTCGTCTGCAACTACGGCAAAGCCCTTACCTGCTTCTCCGGCATGAGCGGCTTCAATTGCGGCATTCATGGCAAGAAGGTTTGTCTGTTCTGCAATGCTTGAAATTGCAAGGTTAGCTTCCATAAGCATCTGGCTCTGCTGTTCAATCTGAAGAATACGTTCGTTTACATCACCCTGCTTCTTAAATCCTGTATCTGCATTTTCTTCAAGTTCATCAAAAGAAGATGCCATTTTTTCTACAGAATGATTTACAGAATTAATGTTTCCTATCATTTCTTCTACAGCTGCACTGGCCTGAGTTACACCGGAAGACTGATTTTCTATCATGCGGTTAAGGGATTCAATATTGGAAGAAATCTCTTCTACTGCCCCTGCTGTCTGCTGAACTGAATGATCCTGAGTCTTAATCTGGTCAGCAATACTGTCAATGTTACTTGTAATCTGAACAATTGAACTTGCAGTATCATGGGTACTGGCAGTCATGCTTTCTCCGGAAAGGCTGAGTTCATCCTTAGACTTCTTTGTTTCTCCAATAATCTGATGAAGCTTGTCACAAAACTTATTAAAGTTAATAACCAGGTCACCAATTTCATCCCTTTTGCGGAGGGTAACCCTCTTGGTAAGGTCAGCTTCTCCAGTAGCCATTTCTTCCAGCTGTTTTGTAACGTTAGAAATACGCCACATAAGCCTTTTAACAAAAAGGAAGCCTATAATCATAAGTACAAAGGCAAGACAAATTCCCACAGGAACTACTACATTAAGGGTTTCATATTTAATGGCTTCAATATCAGCAAGAGACTTGGCGATAAACAGCATTCCGGCAATCTGACCGTCATCATTTTTAAGTGGTGAATAAATGGAATAATAATCAATATTCTTAATTGTATTTTCACCACGGTAAGTTTCACCATGCTTATATACCTGATCAACAATGGCAAGGTTTGTAAGCTTTGTACCAACTACATTCTCCAGGGAAGAAGCAACCCTGACATCTTCGCAAAAGATTGTACATTCAACATCGTAGCTGGTCTGCATAAAGTGAATGAAATCATCTGAAGTAAGGTCGTAAACAAAGAGAGTTGCACCTAATACCTCATCTCCGTCCTTTACCGGGTAAGCATAGGAAGCTCCAAAAGCAGTAAGACCGGCCATATCCTTGTCAAAACCACTGGCTGCTGCACCGGAAAGGGCTTTACGGACAGTCCTTACTCCGGACAAATCCTGTCCCACAGAAAATCCGTCTGCTCCACCGGCTATAACCTTTCCGTTTTTATCAACAAAGGCCATAAAATCATAATCCAGGGAATCTGTATAACCTGCAATTTCTGTTTCAAGGGCACTGGCATCTGAATTTTTCATAGCCCTGACTACGTCTGCATTAAGGGCAGAAATAGAAGCATAACCATTAAGGGTAACAAGCCAGTCTTCCATAATAAGGGCTGCACCGTCTGCAGAATGAACAAGCTGTTTTTCTGTAGAAAGTATCTGTCTTTTATCAAAAACAGTAAGACTTACAGCTGCAACTATAAAGCAGGCAAGTATAATCATTGAACCTATCTGGGCAGTAAGCTTAACCTTAATGCTCATGTTGCGTTTACTTGTATCGGCCATATCACTTTCCTCCTGATGATCCGCGACACATAATAAAATGTGCAATTAAGCAATTGTTTGAAGTGAGAAGATACATAAAAAAAGCAGGATCCACGTCAAGCCAACAAACTATTATACATCTTTAATGATACAACGTTTTTAGCTTATTTCAAGCAAAAGCCTCAATATACCGCCAAAAGGTGGCAGCACTTCCAAACATAGGCATTTTTTGGTAAAATTGGGCTTCAGGATACTAAAAAATGCTTTATTATTTGGGAATTTTTTTTGGAACTGACGCTTTTAAAAACACACCCCTGAGACTTTTCAGGATGTACTCAGTTCTTATTTTAGTCGCATTATATGCCGGATTTTTAACAGTCAGATACCTTCTGCCTCTTTTTTATAAGTTTCTTCCTAATGACAGAGGCAGGGAATTTACCCTTTCCAAGGAAGTATCAAAGGGTAAGCCTACAGGAGCAGGTGTCTTTTTTGTTTCTGTTTTTGTAATCCTTACCTTCCTTCTTATTCCCCTTAATTACCTTACGGGGGGAATCCTTTTTCTTACATGGTGCATGATGCTTACAGGCTATCTTGATGACCGCAGTGAAAAAGGCTGGGGAGAATACATCAAGGCTTTTCTTGACTTTGTTATCGTAACTGCAATGGCCCTTATAATGGCCTATGCCCTTAAGCAGGCTTCTCCGGATAATCAGATCCGCTTCTGGTTCCCTTTCTTTAAGAACCCTGTAGCTGTTCCGGACTGGCTTTATATTATCATTACTATTGTAATTCTCTGGGTTTCGGTAAATACAACAAACTGCACTGATGGTGTAGACGGCTTAAGCTCTACCCTGGTACTTGTAGGTCTTATAATAATGGGAATTCTCTTCTATATAGTACTGGGACATGCAAATATTGCTTCAAGACTTAATGTTCCTCAGGTTATCTTTAACGGAGACCATCTGGGACCATATTTTGAAGGCAAGGAAAAGCTGGGACTTCATCTGGGAGCCCATCTTTCGGTAATGTGTTTTTCTTTTGCAGGTGTTGTAATGGGTTATCTCTGGCATAATTCCTTCCCTAGTTCAGTTCTTATGGGAGATGCAGGTTCAAGGGCCCTGGGCTTTTTTATAGGTGTATGCGTACTCCTTTCCGGAAACCCTCTTATGATTCTTGCTACATCTACAATTATCTGTATTAACGGAGGACTTGGACTTCTTAAGGTTGCCCTTAAAAGATTCCTCCATATCAGTATACTTACAAACATAAGGTTCCCACTTCATGACCACATGAGAAAAAATCACGGCTGGTCACCAACACAAGTCCTTATTAAATTTACACTGATTCAAATTATGATATCACTTGCGGTACTTGGAATATTCTTCAAGATCCGCTGATTCTTATTTTTACATTTTCTACTATTATATACTATCGAGGTTTTACATTATGGAAAGAAGAAGAGTTGTTATTACAGGAATGGGAGTTGTTTCACCTGTAGGTAATTCTGTTGACGAAGCATGGGATTCAGTTAAAAACGGAAAAAGCGGTATCGGAAGGGTTACTCTTTTTGATCCTTCCCGTCTTGAAGTTCAGATTGCAGGAGAAGTTAAAAATCTGGACATGGAAAAATACGGTATTTCAAGCCGTGCTACAAGAAAAATGGCCCGCTTTACAAAATTTGCCCTTGCAGCTTCAGCTCAGGCTATTTCTGATTCAGGCTATACAAAAGAAGAACTTCAAAAAGAAAGAACAGGTGTTCTTTTAGGCTGCTGTATTGGTGGAATCGATGCTACATCAGATGGCTTTAAAAAACTTGATGATCCTGCTGCAGGACCTTCCCGCCTTCCACCTCTTACAACACCTCTTATGATCAGTAACGAAGCTGCTGCCAACATAAGCATTTACTACGGCATTCAGGGATTCAGCTGGACTTTGGGAACAGCCTGTGCTTCCGGTACAGATGCCCTGGGTCTTGCAACAGATGTTATCAGAAGCGGAAGATGTGACGTATGTATTACAGGTGGAACAGAAGCTTCCATTACAGAGTTCTCAATTGCAAGCTTTGAAGTTCTCCAGGCCCTTTCCCGTGGACACAATGATGAACCTCAGAAAGCCAGCCGTCCTTTTGATAAAGACCGCAATGGTTTTGTACTTTCAGAAGGTTCTGCTATCTTTATTCTTGAGGAACTTGAACATGCAAAAGCCCGTGGTGCAAAAATCTACGGAGAAGTAGCAGGTTTTGGTTCAAGTAACGATGCCTTCCATATTACAGCTCCACTTAAAGACGGAAGCGGTGCTGCCCTTGCAGTAAAGGAAGCCCTTCGTGATGCAGGAATGAAGCCGGAAGACATTCAGTATTACAATGCTCACGGAACATCTACCCATGCAAATGACTGTGGAGAAACTGCCATGCTTAAGATTGCCTTTGGTGATTATGCAAAAAAACTCCACATCTCTTCTACAAAAAGCGAAACCGGTCACCTTGTAGGTGCTGCAGGTGCTATAGAAGCAATGTTCTGCGTAAAAGCTATTCAGGACAGTTTTGTTCCTCCAACTATAAATCTTGACAATCAGGATATTGAAGGCGGCTGTGACCTTAACTACACTCCGAATGTGGGAGTAAAGGCAGAAATAAATGCTGCTGCAAGTGCTTCCCTGGGATTTGGCGGTCACAACGGCTGTATCATCATAAAAAAATATCAGGACTAATACATGAAAAAGGCATTATTACTTTTACTTTCAGCAGTAACTCTTTCCATTTCCCTTTCATTCACCTCATGTTCTTCGGACATAATCGGTTACAGTACCGTTCTGTGGAACATTCAGGGAGAAAACAAGGGTAAAAAAATCTCTATCGCCGACGGTACTCTTGTTAAGGTATACCTTAAATCCCACATCAACAATGTTTACGTAATTGGTGTTCCGGATTCAAAAGTAAAGCTGGAGATTCCTTTATGGAAGATTTCTGAACCTGAATCTAAAAGTGATGCCAGAAAAAGTGCTAAAAAGTACAAAAAATATAATCATCAGTATGCAAGATGTGTTTTTGACGGACTTCCTATAAGGGATGCTGCCCTTAATACATCAAAGCAGGTTTATCGTCTTAGAAAGGATGAAATTGTCCGCGTTCTTTATGAAGGTTCCGGTGTTGCTCCTACAACAGGTAAGCAGAAGCTTGAAGGTAAATGGCTGGCTGTCCTTACTTCTGAGGGAACCAGAGGATGGTGCTTCAGCTACAACCTCAGGCTCTTTACAATGAATGCAGACGGTTCATTCGGTTCCGGGGCAGAAGATGCACAGGTTCAGGAAACTGACGAAACATTAAACACAATGCTTCAGACAAGATGGTACCCTGAATATTATTCTTCTATGATTAAGAGCAAGGACATTAACCTTGACGGCATGCAGCCTAACTATGGCTTTGACACCGGTCTTGATACAGGAACTGTCAGTATGAATCTTCCTGGCCTTACAGTTTCTGCTGAATACAAGGGTGTAACAAAGAAGTCTTCTAACGTATATAAATTTAACGAAGCTCCTTTCCAGGTAACAGTAAGAAACGCTAAGACAATTATCGTTCAGTATACAAACGAAAAGGGAACTCCAAGAAGCTATAACTTTACAACTCTTGAAGAAGGTGTAAGGATTACAGCCCTTATTGCAGACGAAAGAACCCGCCGCACAAATCTCTTTAAGACAATCAGAAGTGCAGGTCCTGACTTCCGCAGTTCAAATTATGGTACCCTTACCTTTGAAGCAAATAATGAATTTACATGGACTGATTACGATCTTCTTGTTCCTTCTTATATTCCATCTTCTGCAGAAGGAAGGGGAACTGTTTCCTTTAAATACTTTGTACCTCAGTCCCTTAAAAAATCTTATGACTGCGTAATGACACTTACATTTACAGGAGCAGAAAAAGAACTTTCATTCCTTGTAAAGAAAGAGGCTAACGGTATAAGGCTTACACTGGCAAATGTAACAAAGATTGAGAGTGCTCTTTATGATGCTGCTTCAATAAGTGTTCCATCAAATCCACTCGTATTATTCTTCCAGAACTAATTATGGCATTCATTCAATTTTCCAAAGTATCACTTTCATTTGGTAACAGGGACATTCTTAAGGATGTCTCTGTAAATCTTGCAACAGGAACAAAGGCTGCCCTTACCGGAGCCAATGGTGCAGGAAAATCTACCCTTATTAAAATTATGGCCGGTCTTGTTGAACCGGATTCAGGTCAGCGCATTGCACAGAAAGATGCCCGCCTTGCTTACTTACCTCAGAGCGGACTTGTTCACTCTGGTTCTACATTAAAGGAAGAAGCAGACAAGGCTTTTTTATGGGGATATGACTTACAGAAAAAAATCGACAGTCTTGGTGAACAGATGGCCCAGTCTCCTGACAACAGCCGTCTTGCAGAAGAACACTCTGCCCTTCTTCAGAAGCTGGAAGAAAGCGGCTGGTACAGAAGGGAAGCTTTAGCAGAACAGGTTCTTTTAGGTCTTGGATTTTCCAGGGAAGACTTTGGCAGACAGACTCAGGAATTTTCCGGCGGATGGCAGATGAGAATTGCCCTTGCCAAGTGCCTTATGAGTGGTCCTGATATTCTTCTTTTAGACGAACCTACCAACTATCTTGATATAGAAGCCCGCAACTGGCTTGAAAAATTCCTTTCGGAATTTAAGGGCGGCTTTCTTCTTGTAAGTCACGACAGATATTTTCTTGATCACACTATTAATGAAGTTTATGAACTTTTTGGTGGAGACCTTAAGCGTTATCCTGGTAACTTCAGTCACTACGAAGAAGTAAGGGAAGTTGAATTAAACACCCTCATTGCGGAATACGAAAAGCAGCAGGCAGAGATTCAGCACCTGCAGGAATTTATAAACAGGTTTGGTGCAAAGGCTACAAAAGCTGCTCAGGCTCAGGAAAGACAAAAGATGCTGGACAAGCTTCTTGAAAAAGAAATTGTCATTCCAGAAAACCTTAAGAAAATTCATTTTTCATTTCCACAGGCTCCTCACTCAGGACAGCTTGTTCTTACATTAAAAGGTATCTGCAAAAATTACGGCGCCGGTGACATTCTCCACGACCTTGATCTTGTAGTAGAAAAAAATGAACGCCTTGTTGTATGCGGAAGAAACGGTGAAGGTAAATCTACACTTTTAAGAATTCTCTGTGGAGAAGACAAGGATTTTACCGGAGAAATAAAAACCGGCTCAGGTGTTGCAATAGGATACTTCAGCCAGGACAGTGCAGAAAAAATTTCCGGCAGTCAGACAATTCTTGATTATATGGAAAGCCGCTGTCCTCTGGAACTTATTCCAAAAATCCGAGACATGCTTGGTGCCTTTCTCTTTAGGGGTGACGATGTTTACAAAAGCATCAACGTTCTTTCCGGTGGAGAAAAAAGCCGCATTGCCCTTCTGGAACTTTTACTCAGGCCTGTTAACCTTCTTATTCTTGATGAACCTACAAACCATCTGGATATGCATTCAAAGGATGTTCTTCTTGATGCCCTTAAGTGTTTTGGCGGAACAGTTGTATTTGTAAGCCATGACCGAGGATTTATCGAAGACCTGTCTACAAAAGTTCTGGAACTTAAAGCTGGTAAATACCGTCTCTTCCCTGGTGACTACAAGTACTACATGGAACGAATAGAAGCAGAAGAAAACGGAATTGAAGTAAATCCTCAAAGCCCTGCCCCAGCAGGTAAAACTTCTGCCCCAGAAATTTCTCAGACTCCTGTAAGCGAAACAAAAAGAAGCTGGGAAGAACAGAAAAAACTGGAAGCTCAAAAAAGGAAAGCTGAAAAAGAACTTGAAAAAATTGAAAACCAGATTATGGAACTTGAAGAAAAAAAATCTCAGTTAGAAAATCAGCTTGCAAGTCCTGAAGTTTATTCCAACGGAGAAAAAGCAAAGGCTGTTCAAAAAGAAATTACTCAGTTATCAGAAGAAATAGATCAGCTTACTCAAAAATGGGAAAGCCTGGCTTAAATTTCCAATACACTTTGTAAAATTCCGGCAAAATTATTTTCAATATCCTCTTTTTTTCTTTTCTATTCAATAAAAGAATGGCATAATGGAAGATACGCCTCTAAGCAATTTTATGCTGAAAGGCTAAAAATTATAGGGAGAGAGCATGAAAAAACGTCATTCATCTTTGCAAAGCTGCCTGCTGTTTTTCCTGCCTTTAGTTATGACCACCCTTACACCATCCTGTTCACTTCTGGATGGCAACAGTAAAACAGGGCGATACTCCATAAAAGGATGCATAACTCTTAAAGGATCAGACAGCACACTTCCTCTTGAGGGAGTAAAAATCACTGTAGAAGGACTTTCTTCTGTAAGTGCAACTACTTCATCAGACGGAAGCTACACTTTAAACGGACTTGGAAAAGGTTCTGTTTCCTTAAAGGCAAAAAAATCCGGCTATACCATAATTCCGGATTACGAAAATGCTTCTGAAATTTCTTCAGGAAGTACCATCAACGTAGCTAAGGCTGCAACATCAGGAACAGTCCTGAATGCAAACTTTGTAGCAGTAGAAGGAGATTCCCTTACTATTTCTGACATTCAGGGATCTTCACTTGAAAGCCCGATGAAAGGCCAGACTGTCTACGGAATTACTGGTGTTGTTACAATGATCTGCCGCAGGGCACCTCACTTTAAATACGACACAACTGACTACGACGGAGAAACAATTCCTCAGTGGCTCAGCTACGATGGTTTCTTCCTTGAAGCACTTCCTGAAGACAAGGATCTTACAGGAACAAAATCAAATGGTATTTTTGTAAACACTCATGATGATGCCTACGACGATACAGAAGAGACTCACTGGAAGTCAGGAATTCCTACAGACCTTGAGGCAGGAGATGTTGTTGTTGTAAGCGGTGTTGTAGAAGAAACCCGTACCCTTGACCGCTACGGTTCTTCTGAAGGAACACTTACCCGTACAGAAATCAATGCAGAAACTGTTGCCCACAAGACTTCGTCTTCTGTAAATGTAACAGCTCCTTATCCAGACGGAGTTCTTCTTACTTACTCTTCTGCAAATGCAGAAAGCTGGACTTCAGGGCATACAGATGACGGCTACAGGGAAGCCAGGGTTCTTACTGCAGACAGTAATGCTGAAGCACCAATGAAGGATGCCATCAGTGTTCTTGAAACAGTAGAAAGCATGGTTATCAGAATTGATGATCCTCTTGTAATCGGAGCAACCTATTACAACCTTACATCTGTTCTTGCAGACGGAGGACTTACTCCTGACAATACAAATGCCATTAACGGATATCCACGCACCTTTAATGAAAACTGGCAGGGTAACGTTATCTGGGAAAATGCAGATACAGGAGTTCAGGACTTTAACGAAGAAGTTCTTTTTGTAGACTATCAGGCTGTTGACTGGACAACCTTCTATGCAATTCCTCAAATTGGTGACTACCTTGTTGATTCAACTTCTGCAAGAGTATTCCGTGGTGTAATGGACTACACTGTAGACGGCCTTTACATGGCACACCCGCTCAATAATACTGCAGCTTGTTATGTACAAAGTTCTTCAAATGCACAAACATCTGTAACTCCTTATTACACAAGAAGCGACAATGAAACAATTGAAAGTGTAACTGGAGAAACAATTCCTAACCAGAAGTGGAATTTTGACATAACTGATTCCTGGTACTACAAGGCAAATGCTTCAATTGCAGCAGAAATTTCTGGAAGCGGAGTTTCAACATCAAAATCTGTTTCAACTACTAATTCGGTTCCATGGAGGACAGGATCAAAAGCAGCTTCCTTTGATGCTAATGAACTGTTTACTCCAAAATGGACCAGTGAGTCTTCCACTACAAAAGGAAACACAAACCTTAACAGCCTTACTGTAGCTGCATTTAATATAGAAAATTATGAAGCACAGGGTTCATCAAACAGCAAGCAGGAAAATGTTGCTCTCGTCATAAAAAACAATCTTCTTTATCCGGATGTACTTGTTATTGTTGAAATGGGTGATGATACTTCAACTACAATTCATTATGACAATCAGGATAATTCCTGGGCAGAAAAAGACGGTGTCGTTACTGCAGTAAGAAACTTCTCCGGAATCATTGACGTAATAAAGAAAACCTACGGTGGACCGCAATACGACTTTATGTGCGTTGATCCCCACGAACAGGACTCAGGCGGAAAACCTGGCGTTAATATCCGCGTAGGAATCATGTACAATACTGAACGCGTAACAGCAAAGCACAGCGGACTTCCATCAAACGATTACTTTAATACTCACGGAGGCAGCCTGGACACCAACGGAAACCGCGACTATTCTACCTGCACAACAATACTTGATGAAAGTGAATGGCCGGTACAGACGTCAAATCACCACGCTCAGGGCTGGGCCCTTGCAGAAGCAGAAGCAGGAGTATACAAAGGAACAGACGGAAATCCTCACCTTACACAAAGCCCGTGCTACATTCATTCAAGCTACTTTAACAACAGCCGCCGTCCTATAATCGGAGAGTTTGTAATAAACAACGCAGACGGTACTCCATCTGACCAGAACTTCTTTGTTGTAGGATGCCACCTCGGTTCAAAACGCGGAGACTTCCCTCTGTACGGAAACATCCAGCCGCCGCTCCTTCTCAGTGAAGTTAAACGTGACGGACAGGCAAGAACCGTTTATGACTTTGTAAACTCAATTCTCGGAATTGATGAAAATACAAAAGTTATTGTCGGCGGAGACATGAATGACTTTGCCTATTCAACACCTCAGCGCATTCTTAAAGGCGAAATCGGTAATCAGATAATGTGGAGCATTGTAGAAGAAACAATGCCTTACGTTGAACAATTCTCATATACATTCCAGGGCAACCTGCAGGAAATTGACCACATCTTTGTAACAAAAGCTCTGTGGGACAAAGTAGGTTTCTCCCTTGCTGACAAAACAGACAAGAGCGATGAAACATGGAAAGATTACTGTTTTATTCCCCATATCAATTCAATGTTTACGCGCAATAACCACGTAAATCTTTCTGACCATGATCCTGACTTAATCAGAATCCCGGATGTATTTACTATAGAATAAAGAGGTGAAGCAATGAAAAAAATAAACAGATTATTTGCTGCACTTCTTTTATGTGCAGTACCGGCTGTAATGATTTCATGTTCTGACGAAGATGAATACACTCAGGCCCGCATCACGGAATTTTCATTTCTTAAATCTGCTAATTCTGATGTACTGACCAGCACACTTACAGGCTCTATAAATGATGAAACTAAAACAATTACTGTTACCGTTCCGTCTGATTTATACGAGAGTTCTGCAAACCGTAAAACTCTGACACCGAAGATTTCTGTATCAGGAGGAGCACAGTGCATTACAAATACTAAAGATTTCTCATCAAATCCGACACTGCTCACAGTTTCTTCAAAAGATGAAAACGTTACGTATTCTGTAATATTAAGAAAAAAAGGTTCTCAGATAACAAAAAAATCCGGGGCACTTCTTTTTACTGAGTATTACAATGCATCAACTTTCAGCTACAAGTCTTCAAACAATCAGTTCCTGGAGATTTCAAATATGTCTGATTATGAACTTGATTTATCAGACGTTTATTTAAATCGTCACGTATGGCTTGACGGTGTACGCCGCTCAGACTTAGATCAGAGTGTTTCACTTGAAGGCATAACACTTAATGCCGGACAGGCACTGGTTATCTACAGTCAGAGATGTTCCTGGTTAACTTCTTCAACTGCATCGGGACTTTTTATAAGCGATGCAGCCCTTAACGGAATAATTTCTTTCAGCGGACAGGACGGCTTTACCCTCACCTGCAACGGAAACGTTATCGATGCCCTCGGTCCTGAAAATGGAGAAGGAAACGGACTAAGCTGGGGAGTTGCAAAACAGATGCAGAGAAAATCAACTGTAGCTGTATACACTTCTTACAAAGACAGCGAATGGCTTACAACTTCTTCAACAGAATCAAAAAATGATGTACTCAATACGGCAGGTTATAAAGAACTGAGAACAAATACGACAACGTATAAAACAGCAGGTTCTACAACCCTTACCTATTTTAACTTTGAAGATTCAGATGATTTCTTTAAAACAACAATAGGAACGGGATCTATAACCGTCAACTTTTACTCTAATGATTCAAGTCTCGTACAGACTCCGGTCATAAGTTCAGACGGAGGAAACATCCGTCTTTTAACAAGTGGAAAATCAACTGAAAAGAAAGTTACATCAGGCGAAACTGCAATTGATCTTTCTGCTTCCTTAAATGATGACACAGGAAAGCTTACCCTTCGTGTATACGACAGTGGAGCTACTACCTATGCAGACTATAAAATCAAAACCATAATTACTCCGTATAACATGAACTCTATTGTAGCAGGAAACTATATCGAGACAGATTCAATATCTGATAATGATGTAGTACTTATTGTTCAGAAAGCTAATAAAGTAATTATGGGTTCAACCAATAATTCAGGTGTATTGAGCTGTGTATCACTTGTTGATGAACCTATTCCGTACGAAAGCGGAATGGCAGCAGTATGTGTAACAATAGATAATGAAGGTTACTATACATTCACCTTCAACAACAAGTTCCTTACAAGTAAATCAACAGGCTCCGGACTTACGTTTGAAAGCTCTCCTAGTGACTACTCTCTCTGGTCACTGGAAAAACAGTCTAACGGAACTTACGTAATCAACAATAAAGCTGCCGTAAACGGTTCCAGAGTTCAGGCCCTTGAATACTACCCGGAAAAATTCACAACCTACGGAACCGGTACCGGTGATGCATTTGAATTTACATTCTATAAAAAATAAAAGGAAGGCAGGATAAAATATGAAAAAAACAAGATTAGCAATTTTTGCCGCAGGTGCACTGCTTGCACTTCCGGCTGCAGCACAGGAAAGCAGTACAGCGCTTCATCCTGAATTTTCAGCAGACGTTACATTCTCATCAGGACTGTTCAACATTGACAAAAACGAAACAGTTTCAGAAATTCCTGGTCTTTCCAGTGAATACAATGCAGACCTTGATGTAACAATCAAAGGCGGATTCAGCAAAGCCAGCGAATGGTCTGTAGAAAAAGAAGACGGTATTGAAGACCGTTCCGGAATCGGATATGAAGTAGGTCTTGGCATTGACCTTAACCTTCTTAACGATGCAATCAACGGAACTTCAAGTTATTCAGAAACCAGTAATACAAACCATTACTCCCTCATCCAGCCGATGATTGACTGGTACGAAGCAAACTGGAAAAAATACGGACTTCCTTCACCGGCAGCCCTTGGATTTACAGACGGAACCCCATGGCCTGCAACAGCATACGGCTCATCAACAGGCCGCTATCAGTTCATCAAGGGATCAACTGTCGAAAATGCTAAAGATGTTATCTGGGATTCAACAAAATGGGCAGATGCAGAAGCTCTTTATCAGGATCTTAAATACACAATCTCATCTGCAATTGACCAGGTTGAGTATTCTTCTTTAGGAACCTCTGATGTAAATCAAATTGACTATCAGACATACAGCGACAGCCTCAAAAAAGCTGCTCAGCTTAAAATGAAAGCAAAGAAAGAATTTTCAAAAGTTGCAAAAGGTTCAGGCTCTTCAGCAGAAGCTCTTGATGCAGTTTCTTCAGCTTACATTAAAGTAACAAACATTGGCGGCGTAGCAGATACTAGAATTGATTTCCTTGGCAAACGCCTTACTGTAGGACAGAACATTACTTCATATCTTGCAGGACAGACAGAAGGGGGAGCTGCCGTAGATGTATCCCTTAAGCAGGGACTTATTAAAGGACTTCAGGCAAACTTTGCAGCAGGTCTTGCAGGCGGAGAAAAACAGACTGCAGAAAACTATGACACAATGGCCCTTGATTATTATGAAGGTCTTGAAGGAGAACTTGCATTTAAGGCTGGCGTTCGCTACAACCTGTTCCTGGAAGCATTAAGTGCAAATGTTTTTGCAGGAATCGACGGAATCTACAGCGATGCCCTGGTTTCTAACAAAAACTTTGCAGTAGACGCATTTGCATCATTCGAAAGAGCAGGATTTGTTTCTTTTGATGCATCTGTTGAAGGAATGTTCCTTAACTATAAAGACCGCGATGTAGAAGATGATGACTACCAGAGCGCATGGTCCTTTGCAGCAAAAGCCGCAGCCCGTGCCTTCGGATTAAAACTCTCTGCAGAAGGACAGCTTAAGAGCGCCTACTTCAGCCACGAAACCTACAATACAACAGAAGACCGTTTTTACGGATACACAGTTGACTCTGACTATTACATTGCAAACCTTAAGTCAGCAGCAATTGCAAAAGCAAAGCTTGAATTCAACCCGCAGTACTTTATCGCTTACGACATTGTAAACCTTACAGCCGGTGCAGAAGCATTCATGTATGATTCAAAAGTAAACGGCATTGGATTTGAAGCAGGAGTTAGTGTTCCTCTTGAAGACGTAACAAGCATTCCTGTTACTCTCTTTGGAAAAGCTCATTACTACAAGAATTCAGAACTTACCGAATGGGATGACTATGCAAATCTTCCTGAACAAGAATTCATGGATTTTACACAGCTTCGTGCCGGAGTAACCTTTACACCTGTTAAACAGCTTGAAATCTCTGCCGAATATGTAACATCCCCTTCATATTCACGTTACAACGATGAACGCATCTCAAGCTTCACCCTCAACGGAAGAATCAAACTGGACTAAAACACGGACTAAGGAGAAACTAAATGAAAAAGATAATTACATTTTTTACAGCTGCACTCCTGAGCATGGGTGTGTTCGCTCAGAAAATTCCTTCATACGGAACAACAAACTCTGCATCGCAGTTTCTTGAAAACGGAAAATCAAAGTATGTCAGCATCTTTGCAGTAAACGATATTCACGGAACGATTGAAGAAGACCTTGCCGGAAAAAATCCTGGCGGAGCAAAACTCAGCGAAGTAATAAAAGAACTTCAGCTCGCAAACCCGGAAAGCATTTTTGTCACAGCCGGAGATAACTATCAGGGAAGTGCCCTTTCTAACCTCAGTCAGGGAAAAATCATGAGCGATTTTTTCAAGAAGGTCGGAGTAGTTACAAGTACAATCGGCAACCATGAATTTGACTGGGGAGACCAGATGTTCCAGCAGTGGGAAAAAGACGGCGGCTTTAATTTTATCGCCTGCAATCTCATTGATAAAAGAACCGGTAAAATTCCTGAATGGTGCAAAGAATACGAACTCTGCTATGTAGGCGGACATCTTATCTGCATCATCGGTGCAGCAACAAAAGATACTGTCTTTACAGCCAGCAAAAAAAGAATTGAAAACTATGAATTCCTCGATCCTGCTGAATGCATCCGCAAAGTTCTCCGCAAGGTAGAAGCCAGCTATGATCCTGAAGCTGTCATTGTTCTCAGTCACATCGGAAGTCACGAAAACCGTCTTACAAAAACTCCAGTTTCTGCAAGCAATGATGTTTCTGACAAATTTGAACTCGAAGATGTTGCAAAACTCAAAGGAGTGGATGCAATCATAACCGGTCACAGCCACGAATATGTAAACGGCACACTCAACGGAAAACCTGTTGTTCAGGCTTATAACTACGGTCGTGCAATCAGCCAGATTAAACTTACCTTTACAAAAAATGGTCTTAAGAGTGCAAAAGGAAACGTAATCGAAGTTTTCAAATATAAGGATTCAATTACGGAAGATCCTGAAATACTTTCTCTCATTGCAGATTACAAAGCAAAATATGGAGCAGCGCTGGGAGAAAAAATCTGTCTTGTAGAAAATGAACTGAGCCATGAAGAAACTGTTCCGAATGTAACGCCTCTTGGTTATACAATTGCTTCTGCAATGAAGGCTGCCTACAAAACAGACTTTGCCGTTACAAACGGCGGCGGACTCCGCAAGACTGTAAAAGCCGGAACACTTACAGTAAATGACATGTGGGAACTCATTCCTTTTGATAATACAGGTGTTGTTCTTACTCTTAAAGGAAAAGACCTTAAGAAAATTGTTGACCACGGAATTAACAGCGTAGGATTCCGTGCAGGACAGTTTGCAGGCGGAAAAGTTTACTACACTTCAAGAATGCCGGAAGGTTCCCGTGTAACAAGAATTGTTCTTGATGACGGACGCACTGTACAGGATAACGAAACATATACTTGTGTTGTAAATGACTTTATGGCAGAAGGCGGTGATAAATACACCGTTATCTCTGAAGGTATTAAAGCAGGCTCAATTTCTGCAAACAACACATACATTCCTTTCCGTGACGCTGTAATTGACCAGCTCAAAAACTGGGGAACAGTACGCAAAAGCTGGAGCGAAATTCCTCAGGTACTCATTGCTGAATAATTTTATTCCTTAATTCACTTTGAATTACATGCAGCAGGAAAATATTATTTTAATATTTTCCTGCTTTTTTTCTTACTTTTACAATTACTTTTCTTTTTTTTAATCTTAAATTAACTTTTAAATTTTATTATTCAATCATAATCCTTGTAAGAATTTTATTGCAATTCTCACAACAAGGTATATAATTGATACTCCGCCCCTATTTGCGGGCAAATAAATATAAAAAAAGGGGGATGTGTAATGAAAATTAACACAAAAGGACTTTTCAAAGCATTAGCGCTTGCAGCAGCCTCAGTTTTTACATTGAGTGCATGTAGCGGAGGAAGTTCTGGCTCATCAGTTCATATTGAACCTGTTGTATTCAGCGTTGAATCTGGTGATATACCAGAAAATGATTATGTAACTCTTTCCTGTGATACAGAAGATGTTACAATCGGATGGTCTTACGATGAATTTACAGAAGATGACTGGCAGCTGGTAAACTTAAATGAATCAACCCGCATCCAGATAACAGCAAGCTGCAGTATTTATGCAATTGCATATGATGATAACAATAATCATTCCAGCATAACTTCTGCAACCTACACTGCCATTCCTGTACCTGTAAAACCTGTATTTACTACTAGTGCAGCAGCAGATACAAACGGTAAATATGCAAAGGGAACGACAGTTACAATTACTTCAACATCATCTGTTGTTGACGATGAAATTACAATCTACTACACGACAAACGGTGTTGAACTTACAAAAGCAAATGCCGAATCAAGCGGAACTGTTTACGAAGCAGGCACTGTCATTACACTTGACAACATTACGACAATCAGCGCAATCGCTAAGAATGCAAACGGCTGGTCTCCTGTTAATACTCAGACTTTTGACATTCCTGTTGCATATGCAGAAGGTGCCTTTGACTTTGACGGTCACATTCAAGAAGCTGTAGATGCAATTTTAAGTGAAACAACATTTAATCTTACATTAAGCGGATACGTTACAAGCGCTGCTAATAAAGTATCCAAAGGAAAACCTTATATCTACATTCAGGATAAAGATGCCGGAATCCAGGTATATGGAATTCCAGATAGCTCTTCATTTGCAGTCGGAGATTACGTAACAGTAGAAAGCGTTACTGCAGGAGAAATCTACAACACAAGCGGAAGCGTTGAAGTAACAGCATTCGGAACAATTACAGCTGATGCTTCTAGAGTTACCCGTGTAATCTACTTTAAAAAGATCCCGAGCTACACCTGTGACTTTACGGAATACTATGGTCACGGAATGCTTCTCCATGGTTTCAGAGGAACAACAAGTGAACATACAACATCTCCAGATTACATTTATACATATTCAAGTGCAAAAACAGATGAAGAAAAAATAAATATTGGTCCGGTCGTAAAGGCAGGCGGAGAAATTCAGTTTACGCTCTGGAGCCAGCTTGACACAGATGATACTATTCTTACAGTTGATACACCTGAGGTTGAAAATGTACAGTATGCAATCGAAGGAGATACTGTAAGCGGATACTACCCTTCTACATCTAAATTCTATCCGGCAGAAAGTACAGTTACACTTTCATGTGCCACAGATAATGTAGATATTTATTATTCTACAGAAAAATTTACTGTTAGCGAATTTGATAAAACTAACACAGAAAAGTTTACACAGGGAACAACCATTACTCTTACAGAAGGTGAAGATTTAACTGTTTATGCAATCGCTGTTAACTCAGAAGGAAAAACTTCTCCTGCCGTAAAGATGGCTCAGTACCTGACACCATTTGACACAACTTTCGTTGAACTTTCTGAAAGCAGTAACTACGGCTTTGACGGAAACCTTGCCAGCTGTGTATCAGGTTCAATTGATGCTGACACCACATACTCAGGTGTAATCGTTGCATTCAATGGAACTAAAGACAATCAGTTCCTTATTCAGGACAAAAATGCAGGTGTTTACATGTACAACACATCTTTACCAGCAAATGCCCGCGTAGGTTCAAAAATAAGCTTCAAGCCTTCTTCATCAACAACCTATAACGGTCTTTTTGAAGTTACAGCAACAGATGTAACTATAGACGATGCAAGATACTCTGATGAAATTTACTACATAAACCTTACAGGCTCTTCAGACTTTAAGACAGATTCCGGAGATAAGATGCAGTTATGTGCTGTAGTCGGCTATGTAAGCGACTATACAAGTTCTACTGCTTCAATTTATCCGTCTTATTCTGATAAAGAAATGACCTGCTTTGGCTATGCATATGAATATACAAAGAGCAATACCTATCAGCTTGTGCGCCTCGTTACTTTTGACGAAGCTAAAATTGCTTACCCGACAGATTACGTTGCAAATCCTAGATTCAGCACCAGCGGTGTAGTTGCATCAAATACAGCAATTTCCTTCTCATGCATTTACCCGACAAGCGGAGTTGAATACTGGTATCAGTTCATTGCAGAAACAGATACAGAAACTGCTGCCATGACAAAAGCAACTTACGAGACTGCCGGAACACAGTATGTTGAAGGTACTTCAGTTCCTTCAATTACAGAAGCCGGAACCCTTTATGCAATTGCAGTAAATGGAGAATACACTTCTGAGGTTGTAAGTGCATCTTACACTATTGATAACAGGCCAACGGAGACAATAGACTTTACAGCGGTTTCTGATTTACCAACTGCGACAACCTATTCGACATTAACATGGAATAAAACTGCAACACAAGGCGTAGGTACTAACACAGGCTCAAATGCACCTGCATATAACTCAAATAGTCAAGAGGCTAGACTGTATAGATATAACTCATTAATAATTGCATCCTCAACAAAGACTATTGCAAGCGTAACATTAACATTTACATCAAGTTCTAATGCAGGAAGCGATTTCACTTCATATCCTGGCACCTACGAATTATCAGAAAATATAGGAACTTGGACAGGTTCTGCAAATTCAATCGAATTTGTAAACACAGGAACAAGTAATGTTAAAGCTTTTATAAAATCCATCACAATCACCTACACTGAATAATTCATAAAACAATAAAAGGGTACACTTCAAAAATGCACCCTTTTATTAAGTGAATTAACCTGAAGGTATTTTTAAGACTGATTCCTTAATTGCTAAGGAGTCAGTCTTTTTTTTATTGCAGTTGTTTTTTCTTGCAAATCCATGATATGGGTATATAATTTTAAACCCGATTATTTTAAATTTACATTACAGGAGTTTTATCATGAAAAAGATATTCAGTATTTTATCATCAATACTCATTTTGATTTCATTCTCCACATTAACTTCATGCAGCGACAAAGAATCTGATAAAGTAGAAATCGGAGCCATCACCTTTACTCCGGAAGCAGGAGTTGTTATGGCTGATGATACAATCACTTTCTCCTGTGAAACAGAAGGTGTTACTTTTTATTATGTATTCGATAACGTAAGGATCAGTGCAGAAAACTTTCCAAAATATGAAGGAAGAACAAACGGAACAACCAAAGCTGATTCCTGTATCATAGACAAAAACCATACCGTATATGTCGTTGCACAGGATGCTGCCGGTAACCTTTCTAAAAGATATTCAGCAAGCTATTCAATTTCTGGAACAGAAAACACTGCCCTTTATTTTGGCAACCCGAGCAATGCAACTACAGATTCCAATGCCACAGACTATCTTACCAACTACCTTCTTGAAGAAGCCACTTACACCGTTTCCTTCAATAACGAGACTCACAATCCAAACTGGGTTGGATGGCACCTGTGTTCTACCGATTTAGGAAGCGGACGCTATGACGGAGATTTCATGCAGAACCCGAAACTTCCTGACGAGTTTTACAAAGTAAGACACAGCGATTACACAAACGGTAACTTTGACAGAGGTCACATGTGTCCTAATGCTGACAGAAACAGTAACGATGAAGATTCAAAGGGCACATTCTATACAACAAACATAGTTCCACAGACAGCCAACAATAATCAGAAAGTCTGGGCAACATTAGAAAACTACGAAAGAACCCTTGTTTCCAGTGGTGCAAATGAAGCTTATATTTTCTCAGGCCCATATTATGACGACGAATTAAAAGCAACCGATAAAAACGGAGAAGAAGTTACATACCTTTCCGGCAAAACAACTCCTACAGACGGGACATACATAAAAGTTCCAACTTCAACATGGAAAATCATCATAGCCTTTGAAAGCGGAGAAGAAGACCGCACCCGCATTACGACAGAAGACACCACTGTAATTGCAGTACAAATTCCAAACAGACATAACGTAGGTTCTGACTGGAAGTCATACACCTGTACCATCGATGAAATTGAAACTCTTACCGGCTACGACTTCTTTGCAGCTCTTCCTGATGACGTAGAAGATGCTCTCGAAGCAACACTCTATTCAGAATAATAAGGAATCATACCATGAAAAAATCAGTGAATCAGAAGGTATTTTTATTTTTTTCTCTTTCACTGATTTTTATAACCGGCTTTTATTCCTGCTCACAGAATTCTCCTGATTCAAAAAAACAGAATACGGAAACCGGTCAAGAAGAAAATACAGCCCTTTACATGGGCAATCCGTCTTCTGCGGAACAGAATCCTGCACAGGAAGACAACTATCTTGTTATAAAAAATACCTTCGCATTAAGTTATAACAATTCCACCCGCAATCCTAACTGGGTAAGCTGGCACCTGTGCTCCTCAGACATGGGAAGTTCCGGAAGAAGCGATGCAGATTCTTTTCACGAAGAAGAAAACATTCCTGACACATTCAATAAAAACACGGCCTCTTCCTACAAAGGCTCAGGCTATGACCGGGGACATATGTGCCCTTCAGCAGACAGAACTTCTGATTCAGATACAAACTACGAAACCTTTACCATGGCAAACATGCTTCCCCAGACAAATCAGAATAACGGAGGAACATGGGCAAGCCTTGAAAGCTACTGCCGCAATCTTGCTTCTGACGGAAAAGAACTTTATATAATTGCAGGACCCCTGGGCTGTGGTGCACAAAACCGCTACGGAACATACAGGGAAACCTGGAATCAAATTACAATACCAGCTTATACATGGAAGGTAATTCTGATTCTTGATGAAGGACAAAATGATCTTTCAAGGGTTACTGCCACTACAAGAAGTATTGCCGTAAAGATTCCCAACTCCCCTTCCTGCCTTGATGATACCTGGGACAATTACAGGGTAAGCATAGATTCTCTTGAAGAAGAATGCGGACTGGATTTTTTTTCTGCAATACCTGACGATATAGAAAATATAATTGAAGCCGCCATTGACGATAAAGACATCGATAGCAATGACCTTTACAGCGTCTACTATCCTATGCCTGTTAAATTTTACATAAATGGAAGTGAAGTTACCGATTGTGCAGAAATTACAGGAGAGACAGAAATCACCCTTGTTACATATCCTCAAAATAACTGGGTGCGCATTTATTATTCCCTTGAAGAATTTGCTCTGTCTTCAGATTCCTATTCTTATATTCCGGATCTTATTGAAGAACAAATTGAAGCAGGGCTGGATATAAAAACAGCTTCAAATGGTGATACCATAACAATAGATTCTGCTGCAAGCCTATGGGCTTTATCCGGCTATGATAAATCTTCCTCTTATACTCAAATTACAAGCCTGGCTCTGACCCTGGCTGAATAAAAAAAATAAAAAAAATTCAAATTTTTCCTCAAATTTTTGGTGATTTTTGTTAATCAGTGAAAATATATATATGTAAACAAATTAAAAAAATAAGAGGATTAATTATGAACGAACTTTTTAAAAACATTCTTACCGGAGATGCAGCAAAACCTCAGGTAAGGGAACTTGCCCTTGCCAACGGTCTGTCTTTTCCTTCCGATGAAGAACTCCTTATGCTCATTCTTGGTAAGGGTATTAAAAACTGTCCTGTAGACAAACTGGCTTCCAGGGTACTTGCTGTAATTAACGGATCCAATGACGAAGACCTTTTTCAGAATCTTGTTGCAATTACAGGCATAGGTCAGACCAGGGCCCTTATGATTTCTGCCGTAATGGAATTTGGTAAAAGAAGATACCGCCACCTTAAGCATGTAATCAATAAGTCTGCAGATCTGGTTCAATACCTGCACCACTACTCCCTGGAGCCTGTAGAGCACTTTATTACTGTTACCTTAAACGGCAGCAAGGAAATCATGAGTATAAGAAACATTACCACCGGCACCATAGACAGAACCATAGTTCATTCAAGGGAGGTATTTGCCAGCGCTGTTGCTGAACATGCATCTGCCATTATCTGCTGCCACAACCACCCTGCAGGAATATGCCGGCCAAGTAAGGCAGATTATCAGTCTACAAGAATTCTTATGGAAGCTTCCCTGGTGCTGGGAATAAAATTTCTGGACCACATAATAATTTCAAGAGACGGATACTTCAGCTTTATGGAAAACAACCTGCTGGAAGATATCAAACTGGATATAGAATAAGCAAAGCAGATGATTTAATTTAAGAATTAAGGTAATATTAAAGTATGCGTGTAAAAAGAATATTATTATCAATGTTAGTTTTTTCGGCTGCTTTCATGTCTTTTACCCAGACTGCAAGCAAAGTTAAGCCTCTGGTTCTTGAAAACCAGACATCCCCTGACTGTTACGTAAAAGTTGATACAAACGTTTACGGAGCCTCAGTTTATATTGACGGTAAATATGAAGGCACCACACCTTTGTATTCAAAAAAAGTTTCCAAGGGTCACCACACCCTCAGGATTACAAAAACTCACTATGCCACAAAGGAACTTTCTTTTTATGTAAGGGAAGGAGAAACAAAAAGCTTCGTTCTTGATCTGGAAAACATTTCTGCCTGGCTTACAATAAATACAAACCCTTCCGATGCAAAGGTTTATGTAGACAATGACCTGGTTACTTCTTCAAGAGTAGAAATTGATGAAGGAAATCACACTGTCAAAGTAAGCAAATTCGGTTATGACAGCAGCATCAGCTCTTTCTATATTTCAAGAAAGCAGACTAAAAATCTGGATATTACATTAAAGAAAGCAATATTCAACATTATCTCCATATCTTCTTCAAGAAAGGCCTTTAATCCAGACAACAAGGGAGACATGGGTTCTACCCTTATTGAATTTGAAGTAAACGCTCCGGAAAATGGAACCCTTCAGATTGCAGACAGCGAAGGTAATGTTTATGTAAGCGAAGATTATTCATTTACCCAGAGCAATTACAGCTACAGATGGGACGGCAGTGACGGAGAAGGTTATATTGCCTATGACGGAACTTATACAGCCACCCTTACTGCCGGAGGTAAATCAGCTTCCTGCAAATTCAAGATTGATTCTTCTATTTCTTACCACGCCCTTACAATGACAAGCCAGGGAACAGGTATGGGCTCTTCTGCCCTTCCACTTCCACTGCCTGATACAACATTAATTGCAGGAATTTCTTCAGGTGCATATTTCCACGGTCCTGTTACAGAATCAGATGATACTTTCTATTCTGTTCCACTGAATGGTTTTCTGGCCTTTGCTACTCCAAACGTAGAGGTAGGCTTTAACTTTAACGCCTGGTTTAAGAAAAATGCAGCTATGGGATGCGGTCTTACAGTTAAACTTCAGAACCAGACAGAAGTTGCAGAAGGCACAAGCTTTAATTACGGATTGAATTTCAGATGGGCAGCTTCCAACTATCCTGTACTTGAACCATTCGGTGCAGATTCAGGCAACGGACTTGGAGCAGGAATTATGGCAGGTTTTGATATTGACGGCCTTTATATCGGTGCAAATTCTACCTATATCTTCTACCCTGTTTCCCTTGGTGGTCCTAAAGGAACTGACTGGGACAATGCAGATGAAGGTATCTGGAAAAACGGAATTACCCTTACAAAGAACATGCGTGATTACGAAGCAGCCATTTACGCAAATCTTATCAGCAGCTTTGGTACCTACAGCACTGAATACGAAGATTCCAACGGTAACCTCTACAGAATTTCAGAAAAAATTGAAGACTGGCAGAGAGCCTGGGACGCAGGTTTTGCTTTTAACGCTTATCTTGGAAGCAGCAACCACACCCTTAACTTTAATGCCGGTGTCATTCTCTATCCTGAAGAAGAAGAATCTTACGTATATGCAAAGCTTGGCTTAACTTTCTTATTTCTCTAAAATAGACGAATAAGGAGTATTAAAAAATGAAACTGTATTCAGGGAAACAGGTATTACTTACAGGACTTTTATGTGCAGCAGCAGGTGCAGGACTGGTATTTTATTTATTCAGACAGTCTGCAGCTGACGATAAAAATACGGGAATAAATGCAAAGGCAGAAGATTACCTTTCTTCTGATGCAGCTTTTCCTATAACTGATGCAGTTTCACAGTTTACATCTAATGACAGCAGCGGATATACAAAAGATGAACTTCAGAACATTCAGGTTTACGAAAAATGTAATGAAGCTGTTGTCAACATTACTACCCAGACTATGGGTTACAACTGGTTCTACGAACCTGTAATCACTTCCAGCGGTTCAGGTTCAGGCTCCATTATTGATGTAAGGGGCTATGTGGTAACCAACTATCATGTAATTAAAAATGCTTCTACAATAACAATTTCCCTTGCTGACGGAACATCCTACGATGGAAGAATCATCGGTCAGGATAAAGAAAGCGACATTGCCGTTTTAAAATTTGATCCTCCGGAAAACATGGAATTAAGGACAATCAACTTTGGAGAAAACTCAGGCCTTAAAGTAGGACAGAAGGTTATTGCCATCGGAAATCCTTTTGCCTTAGAAAGAACCATGACTACCGGAATAATTTCTGGTCTTGGCCGCCCTATTCAGGAAGACGATGTTATTATCAGAAACATGATTCAAACTGATGCTGCAATCAATCCTGGTAATTCAGGAGGACCTCTTTTAGACAGTTCCGGCAATATGATCGGCATCAACACCATGATTTATTCCTCCAGCGGCAGTTCCAGCGGTGTAGGTTTTGCAGTTCCTGTAAGCACAGCAAAAAGAGTTGTTAACGACCTTATAAAATACGGCAAGGTTAACCGTGGTACAATCAAAGTAAGCCTTGTTCAGAATACCAGCAGAATCGCTTCCTATTCAAAGTCAAAGATTTCTACAGGAATGATTGTAAGCCAGGTTTCCAAAAACAGTCAGGCAGAAAAATGCGGACTTAAAGGCGGTGACCAGGCAATTAAATACGGTAATGCCTTTAACTACCAGACGATTTATCTTGGCGGAGACATAATTACTGCCATTAACAATATTACTGTTTCTACACTTGCCGACTACTACAGCGCCTTAGAAGACAAAAGTCCGGGAGACCAGGTTAAAGTTACAGTCTGGCGTGACGGTAAATACCAGGTTCTTGATATATTACTGGAAGAATAAAAAAATACAAAAAATCTTAAAATAATCTCCCCTTTTTGATAGAAAATGTCATTCATGCTATAATAGAAGTCTGAATTTTCTAAGGGGGAAAAATTGAAAGACACAATTTTGTACAAAATTTTTACGGCAGCCCTTATCTTAGTTAACCTTTCTTTTTTTACAGGCTGTGACAAAAAAAACAATAAGCTTAAACATCAGATTACCCTTGTAATGGCAGAAGTAAATTCGGAAGATTCCATTTGCGGTCAGATGGATTACGTCTTTAAGCAGAAGGTAGAAGAATTATCCCAAAACGAAATAATCATTAACATTAAATACGACGGAGTTTTAGGCAACGAGCAGAAGGTCATTAACTTTTTAATGACAAAGGACAGCTTTATTCACCTGGCAAGGGTTGGGGCAAACCTGTCTGACTATGGAGCAGACAAATCCGGTCTTTTATCCATTCCATACACCTTTAGCAGCAGGGAAGGCTTCTGGAATTTTGCAGACTCCCCTGTTGCCCAGCTTTTACTAAACGAATCCTATGATAAAGGACTGGGAATAAAAGGACTCTTTTACGCAGAAGAAGGATTCAGAAACTTTATTTCTACAGTTCCCCTTTATTCACCTCAATCCCTTAAAGGAAAAAACATGAGGGTTTCTGGAAAATCCCTTACAAATCTATCTGCAGCCTTTGAAACAAAAGCCGTACAGGTAAGTTTCAGCAGAATGGCTAAAGCCTTTTCTTCCGGAGAAATCCAGATTGCAGAACAGCCCCTTACAAACTATTACTCCAATGATTTATATATTTCCGCCCCCTACGTAATTCTGGACAAGCATTTAATAGGAGCAGTTCAGACAATTATTTCTGCTTCCTGCTGGGATTCCCTGTCACAAAAAGAGCAGGACATTCTTATGGAAGCTGGAAAATACGCCCAGGAATACTGCCGTCACCTTGATAAGGATATGGAAAGCATGACTCTGGAAAAACTTAAGGAAAAGGGTGTAGTTGTTACTCAGGTAAAAAATCCAGACCAGTGGAAAGATAAATGCAGCAATCTGATTAAGGAAGCTTCCTCAGGTCACCCTGAGCTTTACAAGCTTATCCTTGAGTATCAGAAATAAAACCTTTATAATCATTGGCCTATAGGAGAATACAATTATGCAGGGTTACATTCACCAGCTGGAAAGTTTTGGCTGTGCAGACGGACCAGGATCACGTTTTATCATTTTCTTTGCAGGCTGCCCTTTAAGATGCAAGTTCTGTCATAACCCGGATACCTGGGACATAAAAAAAGGAAAGCTTTATGACACAGACCAGCTTATTAAAGAAGCCCTTTCATGCAAATCATACTGGGGCAAAAAAGGCGGTATTACAGTAAGTGGTGGAGAACCTCTTTTTCAGATTGATTTTCTTCTTGAACTTTTTACAAAAGCAAAAGAAAAGGGAATCAATACCTGTATAGATACCAGTGGCGGCTGCTTTACACAAGAAGGAGAATGGTTTGAAAAATTCCAGAAGCTTATGGAAGTAACAGATATTCTTCTTATGGACATTAAGCATGTAGACGAAGAAGAGCATATTAAGCTTACAGGACACACCGGCAAAAACATCCGTCAGATGTTCCTCTACCTTGATAAAATCAATAAGCCTATATGGATTCGTCAGGTATTAACCCCTGGTATTACAGATTCAGAAGAATACCTTACAAAAACCCGTGACTTTATCCGCACCCTTCACAATGTTAAGCGTGTAGAAGTTCTTCCATATCACGGCCTTGGAATTATGAAGTATAAGGAGCTGGGAATTGAATATCCCCTTAAAGACACCCCTTCTCCAACAGAAGAAAGCGTTGCTCAGGCAAAGAAAATCCTTGAGTGCGATTCCTACACTGAATGGAAAAACTAAGTTTTAGGGCTTAACTCTTAAAGCTTAAATGCCAATACAAAAACAAAGCCCTCAAAAGCAAAAGTAATCAGCTTCTGCCTTTGAGGGCTTTTTTATAAAACAAATTTCTGTCTTAAAAACTATTTTCTGGCCTTAGAAGACCACTTCTGAAGTCCCTTAATCTGAAGGGCTGTACTCTTAGGTGCAGGTCCTCCAGTAACAGTTCTGTTATTCATACATTCCCTTGGAGAAATCTTGTCGTAGATATCTTCTTCTATAAGTGGGGAAC